>JAWOEP010000249.1:0-10395 GCA_046482705.1 Desulfotignum sp. | reverse complement strand
TCAAAACCGTTTTCTTCTCCCAATTTTTGAATAGCTGGTATTCCAGCGTTAATCGACTCGTGACGAAAGCCAGATCGATTACATGGGTAAATGTCTGAAGCCTCTGTTTCATCAGCCTCATTGATGTCCGGTTAAGTCTTTACATTTAACGATTTGTACTGCTCTTTGAAAATTTGCTTCTCGATTTTGTCGATATCATTGATTCTTCCAGAACACAACCATATATGCATATTATCATTTGGAGCGCCACCCGACTTCCCATAAAAATTTTATTTCTGTCCAGAAACCCCTTCATCACCAAAAAGCATTTATTCTTGACAGACTCCCACCGCTGGCATAAAAAACCAGGTGCGCATAGTCTCGCCGGTGCAAGACCTGTTTGATCATTACATGCTTCAGAATCATGACAACGGCATACTGATGGTTGACCTGTGCCAGCAGCACCAGGCAGGATCCAAAGAATGCGGCCAAAGAATTCATCCCAAGGAGTTTTGAAAAAACATGACACCCAAGTGTGAGCGCTGCGGCGCATCCGGGCCATTGACGGAAACGCCGTGTCGGACCTGCCGGGGTGGTCATGACCTGTGTGGGCTGTGCCGGGAGACATATGAATACTGTTACTTCTGTGAGAGCAGCAGTCGTTTCTTGACTGATCCGGTTCAAAGAAAGATGGAGGAATTGAAAACCATACAGGATGTCAAAAACCGGTTTCATGCAGAACTGCAACAATGGTTCCGGAAACAATGCGAGAACCCTTGGGACAGATATCATCTTTATTATCTTGAATCATCTCCCGGTCATGACGGCGGTCTGCTGATCTGTAAAGATCCGCCTGGAAACCCTGAATACAAATTGGCATCACCGGTGTCCATCCGCACGGATTTGACCATTGAACAGAACATGGTGCATTTTCACAGCGTATTGATGCGGCTGCCGATCCTGAGTATTGAAGAAGCGGCCGTTCTGCCGGGAACACATGAAATCATGGCTTGGGGGATGTAGGTTTTGATTTGTCCGTGTCATTGGCGGCGGATTTGTTGGGGTGTGTTTTCGAGGTGTAAATAATCCGCCTGACCCTCGGAACAACTGTCAAGCCCCTGGGAATTCCCTGAGTGGGGCTTTTTTGTGCTCCATAATGGACATGCTCCTTGAAAAGTGATGGGGTGTGGCCCGGCAGGTTTAAAACTATGCAATGTGGGGAGCATTCCGGCAGCGATCCGGACCACCACCATGTGAACGCCCAGGAGACCGATTCAAAATTCACATTTTCTGTATGATGATGGATATCCGGGCCATCCCGTGGGGGATATGCGGAGATGTATGTCAGGTGGTGAGAGGTGTGGCACCGGATGACTCCGGAGAAATGGGGAAGCTTGTTTTTTGTATCCGGGGGGTGATTTTTCCGGGAGACCGGTGCAAAAATGGGGAGGGGTTTCTCCGGGTAGCGGGTGTGAAAGTGGGGCGCGGTGTGTAAAATGGAGTTGTTCTTTGAAAGGTGGTGGGGTATCCTTGGTAAATCGGTAACTATTCACTGAGGGTGGGCAAAATGTTGGCAGGGCAGCCCAAGTTTCGACCCTGGCGGATGATTTGGAAAGATCTGTCGGGACCATCCGGCACTGCAGGGTTCAGACCGGAGACCAGTTTAGTTAAAAATCTGAAAATCCTTCTGAAGGTGGGGAATATGGTGGGGAATGAAAAAATCACCAAACAAAAAAGGCCTCCGGCAAAACGCTGAAAGCCTTGATTCTCTATGTGGTGATCCCACCGGGATTCGAACCCGGGTTACCGGCGTGAGAGGCCGGCGTCCTAACCACTAGACGATGGGACCAGTACTGCAAAAATTATGAATATACCGTAACCTGAAAAAAGTCAATGGAATTTAGAGGGCACGGATATTTTGCGGCCTTTTCTGTAGCCGAAAATCAGGTAGATAAGCCATCCCACCAGAGGAATAAGGGCTATGAAATGCCACAGAATTTTTGGTGCGGGAGAGCCGAAATCTTTTTTTATGATATCTACCAGAGCCAGCATGGTAAGGCCTAAAGAGATGCCGAAAATCAAAAGAATATATAAAAGGATATTATTGTCCATGAAATTTTTTAGCCTTCTTTCAGCCGGTCCGAGATTTTCATGAGCGTGTCCACATAATAGTTGCTGTGGTTGTAACGGAACAACACTTCATGCTGGCGCTGCCGTGAGATCCCGGGCTCCCAGCCATGGTGTTTGAGATAATTGGCCACGGAAAAAATGGCATCGCTGTGGTCGAACAAGTCAATTTTGCCGTCATTGTTGCCATCCCTTGCCAGGGTCAGGGCATTGGACGGCATGAACTGGGAAATACCCATGGCCCCGGCATAGGAACCTTTGAGGGATTCCGGGGCAAGGTTTTCTCTTTCTGTATATTTTATAAGGGACTTGAGTTCTTCATAGCCCCATTTGGTGCGTTGTTTTACCTTTTTTAAAAAGGTTTCTTTTTTCGGCTTTTTTTGTTCGGGAATGGCATTCCAGATGCGTTCCTGCAGATTCTCGTCGGTGAGGGCCGCCATGGTGGCCAGTGTATTGATGACGGTTCTTTTGCCCAGAAATGTCCCCAGGCGGGTTTCCACCAAAAGGATGGCGGTGATAACGGTTTTATCAACCCCATAGGTTTTTTGGGCCTGTTCCAGGGTTTCCTGGTGTGTTTCCATGTATTGAAATGCATTGGTAATGGATTTTTTGGATAGAAACTGGTCATAATTCAAGCTGGATTCTGAATGAACAAAGAACATGGATACGCCTTCAGGATTGAAAAATACTGCTTCATTGTCCAGAAGCGTTTGAATTTTTTCCGGGTCAAACCCGTCTTTGATGAGGCGCTGGCCCAAAGAGGCAAATTCATTCCCCTTTGCTGTTGACTGGGCAAATGCTGGAAAAGTGAGTGATGCAATGAAAAACAAAAACAGGCAGTATCCTGGAAAACGTGTGCGTAGCAAAGGCAGAAATCCCATATGACAGCTGTGCCTCCCTTAAATTTTTGATTAAAATAGTTCTGTTATACCGTATTTTATTTTTGATTGCATTAAAAATCTTATGGGATTGCTGCTGCCTGAACCAGAAAGCAAAAAAGGGGATATCATATATGGGATGATATCCCCTTTTTTAACTTGGGTTTTATTATTATTTTACGGTGCCGGGGTTAAATGTCAAAATACAGGTAGAACTCATGGGGATGGGGACGGCTGATCACGGGTTTGACCTCGTTTTCCATTTTATAGTCTATCCAGTGTTCAATGACATCTTTGGTGAACACATCTCCTTTAAGCAAAAATTCATGGTCCTGCTTCAAAGCATCCAGTGCTTCCTCCAGTGTACCCGGAGCGGAGTCCATTTCAGCCAGTTCTTCAGGCGGCAGGTCATAGATGTTTTTGTCCATGGGGTCTCCTGGATCCATCTTGTTCTGAATACCGTCAATCATGGCCATGGCAATGGCGGAAAATGCCATGTACCCGTTGCAGGAGGGATCCGGGGTTCTGAATTCAATGCGCTTGGCCTTGGGTGAGCCGGAATACATGGGCAGGCGGATGGCCGCACTTCTGTTTCTGCTGGAATAGGCCAGGTTGATGGGTGCCTCAAAACCCGGCACCAGGCGTTTGTAGGAGTTGGTGGTGGGATTGGTGATGGCGCACAGGGCTTTGCAGTGCTTCATGATGCCGCCGATGGCATACAGGGCCTCGTCAGACAGGCCGGCATATTTGTTGCCCGCAAACAAGGGGTTGCCATCTTTCCAGAAACTCATGTGGGTGTGCATGCCGGTGCCGTTGTCCCCGTAAATGGGCTTGGGCATAAAAGTAACCGTATGGTCGTATTTATTTGCCACATTTTTCAGTACATAATTGAACCATGCCAGGCTGTCGCCCATGTTCACAAGAGAATCAAACCGCAGATCGATTTCCGACTGGCCGGCGGACGCCACTTCGTGGTGCTGGCATTCCATGGCAATGCCAAGGTTTTCCAGGGTGAGCATCATTTCGGTTCTCATGTCCTGGTACTGGTCAGCCGGGGGCAAAGGAAAATACCCGTGTTTGGGTTTGATCTTGTATCCCAGGTTGGGCAACTCTTCGGTACCTGTGTTCCAGTGGCCTTCAGGAGAATCGATCTCAAAGAAAGCGGCATGGGGTTCTGAGGCATACCGGATATTGGAAAAGATAAAAAATTCCGGTTCAGGACCCACAAAAATGGTGTCGCCGATACCGGTGCTTTTCAGGTACTGCTCTGTTTTTTTGGCGATGCCCCGGGGATCCCTGGAATAGGACTCACTGGTGATGGGGTCGTGGATGTTGCCGATGATGGCCAGGGTGGGCACCTTGAAAAAAGGATCCATTCTTGCGGTGCCGGGTTCCGGGATGACGATCATGTCACTGTTGTTGATGGCCTGCCAGGCCCGCATGGAAGATCCGTCAAATCCAAAACCGTCTTCAAAAGCGGATTCTGAAAATTCACTTAAAGGGACAGAAAAATGCTGCCAGGTGCCGATAAAATCCATATACCGGATATCAACCACTTTTGCATTGTTTTCTTTGGCCATTGCGAGTACGTCTTTGGGGCTCATACGTTTTCCTTTCTGTTGTTGATTTTTTTTATTATAGTCTGGTCTGCACTCAGGTTAGAGTGCATCAGTGTCTGTTTCACCGGTTCTGACCCGGACAGCTTTTTCCACGTTCAGGACAAAGATCTTGCCGTCCCCAATTTTTCCGGTGTTGGCGGCATTTCTTACGGTTTCAATAGTTTCGTCTGCCCGGTTATCTGCAACAACAATTTCCAGTTTGATTTTGGGAACGAAATCCACTACATATTCCGCGCCCCGGTAAATTTCCTTGTGGCCTTTCTGGCGGCCGTAACCATTCACTTCGGTCACGGTCATGCCGTAAATTCCGATTTCACTGAGGGCTTCCTTTACATCATCAAGTTTGAAAGGCTTGATGACAGCTTCAATCTTTTTCATTTACTACCTCCTTTGCATGTATCTGTGGGAGCCTTTTTATGATGGCTGTTTTAATTTGTCTGAGTTTTTCCGGGTCCCGGATTTTCTGGTCATTTTCCAGGTCCCGGACATAGAATATGTCTATAATCTGGTCCACTTTCCCCCCTACCATGGCGATATTGACATTAAGACCGCTGCGGTACAGGGCATTGGTGATGGTGAACAGCAGTCCGGCAAAATCATAGGTCAGCACTTCAATTATGGTGAAAAAGCTGGAGGTGTCATTGTCGATACGCACCTGGTTAGGTTCCGGCCGCCTGCCCGAGGCAATGGTGATGCGTTTTGGAATTTTGTCCACAACCTTGTCCAGAAAATGGTCATCATCCAGGGCCTGGGTCAGATCGTTTACTGCTTTTTCCCACTTTTCATTTTCAAAAATGCGGTCTCTGGGGGGCATGACCTTGAAAATATCCAGAATATGGGTATCTCCCAGAGGATAAGCCTGGGAGGCCACAATATTAATCCGGTTGAGAAAAAAGACCCCGGCTATTTTTGAATAAAATCCGGGTTTATCCCGTCCGCAGATGGCCACTGTACGGATGTCAGAATTTTTTTCTTTGGAGATCTGCCAGATGAACTGCCTGTCTCCCAGGTTCCGGTACAGGTTGATATGATCTGCGATATGGATGGCCGGCATATATAAAAGATATCTGCCCGACATGGATTTCAGCAGTTTCAGAATGTCATGATCCTGTCCGCTTTCTTCGAGCAGGGCCAGCACTTCCATTTTTTTGCGCTGGATGAGGCGCTGGCTTTTTTTGGATGCCAGTTCTCCGGTTTTTAAAATACGCATGGTCTTTAAAAACAGATCTTTTATCAGGTTTTCGGTCCAGTCATTCCATGCTTTGGGGCCTGTGGCCATGGAATCGGCAACCGTGAGCAGAAACAGCATGCGCAGCAGCCGTATTTTTCCCACTTTATTGGCTGTGTAGACCGCGGTTTCCTCATCAAAAATATCCCTTCTGGTGGCAGTTTTGGCCAGCAGCAGGTGGTTTTGAATCAGGCTCTGGCCATCTGCCACCTCTGTGGTATTGAACCCCATACGCTTCAGGATGGGCCCGGCAATGGCAGCACCGTTTTTTGAATGTTCTTTTGCCGGATCTGATTTCCCGATATCATGGAGCAGGGCGGTTATCAGTAAAAGGTTTTTATTTCTCACTTCCTTGAAAACATCTGCGTAAAGCGTGGTGATGACATCGGTGCCGGGTTCCCTGAAGCTGTTGATGACCTGAACGCACCGTATGGAATGCTTGTCCACCGGAAACAGGTGGTAGTGGTTGTACTGGATCTTGTTTCTGATGGCACCGAATTCCGGGATGAACTGTTCCAGGATACCGGTGGAGAGCATCACGTTCAATACATTGAATTCCCAGAAAGACAGGGCCAGGATTTTTTTGAAAATTTTGATATTCTCCGGATCTGTTTTTATGTCTTCGTCCACCAGGTGCACAAATTCCGATACCACGCGCCTGGCTTCGATGGACAAAGGAATACGTCTTCTGCCGCTTTCCAGAAATATTTTCAGCAGCAGTTCAGGGTGCTGCAGGATAACCACGGTATTGGCAAAATACAGGCGCCTTTTCTGGATGATCAGTCCGTTTGTCCTGGTAAGGTGCGCAGCGGCAGGTACTTTTCTGATCCGGCTGCTGGTAAAGATGTCTTCAAAGGTGATCTGGTTGACCTGCTTGAGAAATTCCATGTGGGCATGCAGATCACCTAAAAACACTTCAACATCCGGTTGATCCCCCGGGTTGTTGTAGTTGAGCAGGCCGGCTACTTCCGTCTGGTATTCAAAATGCAGGGTGTCGCATTTGCGGCCGGTTATATGGTGCAGGCGGTTGCGGATATCCCAGATATAGGTCAGGGTTTTTTCAAGGGTTTCATATTCAAAATGGGATAAAAATCCATAGTATTCCAGGTCCCGCCTTTCTTTGATATCTGATTTGATCTTGGCATACCACAAAAGGGTGTGGTAGTCCCGTAATCCGCCGAATCCCGACTTAAGATCCGGGGTCACCAGATAGGTGGAATCGCCGAAATTTTCCAGCCGTTTGATGCCATGGTCAAACAGGTAGTCAAGGGCCTGTTTGTAATATCTGCCTGAAAGCTGGTGCCGGAATCTTTCTTTGAACGCAGAGTAAATCAAAGAAAGGCCGCAAATGAACCGGGCATCCAGAACCGTGGTGAGAATATCAAATCGCTCAAAGGCCATGCCAATGCATTCATCAATACTGCGCACCGCATATCCCACCTCAAACCGGGCATCCCATAAAGGATAAAGCAGTTCCTGGACAAATCCTTCCACTTCCGGAGGAACAGCAGCGTCGAACAGGATCAGCAGATCGATATCAGAATGGATGCATTGTTCTTTTCTGCCATATCCTCCCAGAGCAATGATGGCAAAGGGATTCCGGGAGGCCACTATTTTTCCGGCAGTAATGCTTTTTTCATACACCGTGAAAAAATATTCATCCAGAAACCGGGTCAGCTTTTCCAGGAAAAATGGTTCTTTTCCAGCCAGAAATGCCTGGATCAGGCTTTCTTTTTTCTGGATTAGCACACGGGCTTGTGAATTTTGCATTGTTTTCATGGCCTTTTTGCAAGCAATGGGCGTGCCAGCCTTTTGTGGACAAGGTTTTTCAGGCGCGGCCCCTGATTTTTCAGAAAAGTACTGTTAAAAAAAATTTGATTCCGACAAATAAATAACAAAAATGTCGTATAATAGTCAAATAAAGTTACATTTTTGTTCTTGGTGAATTGGAAGATGAATCGGTGACCAGTTATTTTCTGGCGACCTACATGTCAGCGGGCAGGAAAAGATATGCAGGCAGCCGGACGTATCATTTGCCCGGCTACAGGAGAAGGAAAATATACAGCAGCAATTTGTTATTCTTTTTCAATTTGTTCAGGTTTTTCGGGCTCTTTCTCCTTGTCTTCAGGGATCTCTTTTGATGCTTTTTTAAAATTTGTGATCCCTTTGCCTAAACCGGCTCCGATTTCAGGCAGTTTGCCTGCACCAAAAATAATGAGAATAATCACAAGGATGATTATCAGTTCCGGCATTCCAATTCCACCAATCATAGCATGCTCCTGTTTGTTTCATGGCTGAAGATATCAAATAAAAACTCTTAACACTAAGTGGTATCAGTGTCAATGGTTTAGAATTCCAAGCCAAAAATTATAAAATACAATTTTGTAATGTATGGGGGCAGGTATAGGAATTTTTAATAAAATCCTTGTGAAAAAACAGGATTTGCTTCATATTTTCAGTAAAAAACACAACATCCTGCCCATGGCAGGAAACAATTATTAATGTTAAAACCCTTTGATATCCGGAGAAAATTACCCATGAACCAAATTGTTTCTGATGAATTTCAGGGCGCGACAAAATATGTACTGGACCAGGAGCTGGCTGCTATCGTCAATATATCCATGCGGCTGGAAATGCCGCTGCTCCTCAAAGGAGAGCCGGGGACCGGAAAAACCATGCTGGCCTACGCCATTGCGGAAAGTCTGGGCATGCCCCTGATTGTGCTCAATGTAAAGTCCAGCATGAAACTGGTGGAGGCCCTTTACCAGTATGATACCCTGACCCGGCTGAATGATTCCCGTTTTGGCGATTCAAAACGGGATGTAAGCAATATCAATGAATATATTAAAATGGGAAAAATCGGCCAGGCGTTTGTTGCGGACCAGCGTACGGTGCTGCTTATTGATGAGATCGACAAGGCAGATACCGATTTTCAAGATGATATGCTGGATGTTCTGGACCAGATGCAGTTTGATATTATTGAAACCGATCAAACCATCAAGGCCCGTCACCGGCCGGTTATCATCATTACCTCCAATGCCAAAAAAGACCTGTCCGATCCGTTTTTAGGCAGATGTAATTTTCATCACATTGCATTTCCCGATCCCAAAATGATGCGCAAAATCATCCATGTGCATTTCCCGGATCTGGATACCAAGCTGGCAGACAATGCCATCAAGGCATTTTTCAGCATGCGGGACATTGCAGGTATAGAAAAAAAGCCGGCTACCCGGGAACTGATCAACTGGATCAGGGCATTGAATGCTGATCCTGATTTCCGGGTCAAAGACCTGATCAACGGCAAGCTGCCCTTTCTCGGGGTATTGTTCAAAAAGAGCCCGGATTATGAAGGGGCACAGAATCTGACATCCAGAAGACGCTTGTTTTAAGGGGCAGCCCCTATGTTTGTAAAATTTTTTTATACCCTCAAGGAGGTGGGGATTCCAGTATCCCCCACAGCTTTTCTCACCCTGCAAAAAGCACTGTACAACGGGATGGTGGCCGGTCTGGATGATTTTTATACCTGCGCCCGTGCCATTCTGGTGAAAAGTGAACGGTATTTTGACCTGTATGACCAGGTGTTTGCCCATTATTTTGAAGGGGTGCCACTTCCGGAAGACGCTGGATTTGAAGTTGATGCCATTGCCAGGGGACTGCTGGAGGAATGGCTGAAAAACCCCAAAAAAGTGGCAGATGCCCTGGGCATTGACGAGGAAAAACTTAACAAAATGTCGCCTGAAGAACTGATCGAATACTTCAAGGAGCGGCTCAAAGACCAGGACGGGCGCCATGATGGCGGCGGCAAATGGATCGGCACCGGCGGGTATTCCCCTGTGGGCCATTCCGGATACCATCCCGGCGGCATGCGGGTGGGCGGGGCCTCCGGCAATAAATCCGCGGTAAAAGTGGCCAATGAAAGGCGTTACAAGGATTATTCCACAGCCGGCCCCCTGACCCAGGCCAATATCGGAGAGGCCCTCAAGCGCCTGCGCAACCTGGTGCCGGCCGGTCCCAAAGACAAGGTCAATGTGGATGAGACCATCAGAGAAACCATGCGCAACGCCGGCGAGATCGAGCTGGTGTTTGACCGGGCGCTCAAGGACCGGCTCAAAGTGATCCTTGCCATTGACAACGGCGGCTGGTCAATGGATCCCCATATCGATATTGTCCAGACCCTGTTTGATTATGCCCGGGCCCAGTTCAAAGAGGTGAAAACCTATTTTTTCCACAATACCATTTACGATTATGTGTGGGAGGACCCGGCCCGGTATAAAAAGCCCAAAAAGATTGTGGAATTTACCAGAAATGACCCGGACACCCGGCTTATCATAGTGGGAGATGCCAGCATGGCCCCCTATGAACTCATGGCCCATGACGGCTCCATCCACATCAGTGAGCGCAGCGGCCGGCCCAGCATCCAGCAGCTCAAATTTCTGGCCGAAACTTTTGCCCACAGCGTGTGGCTGAACCCTGTGCCTGCATCCATGTGGGGCTACACCCATACCATCATGACCATCAGTGCCATATTCCCCATGTTTGAACTGTCTTTGGACGGCCTTGAAAA
>JAWOEP010000373.1:0-5914 GCA_046482705.1 Desulfotignum sp. | reverse complement strand
AATTCTCTGGATATTGCCGCCATTGCCCATCCCACTTTTCTGTTCATGCTTGTTTTCATGTTCATCGGCGGCAGCCCGGGCGGGACGGCCGGCGGTGTAAAAACAACCACCATCGGTATCCTTGCCATGACCTTTTTTGCCAATATCACCAATCGGAAAGAGGTGATCCTGCAGAACAGGCGGATCAGTGCTGTTACGGTATTCCGGGCTGTTACCATTGTTGCGGCAGGCCTGCTGCTGTGGTTTGGCGTGGTGCTGATGCTGGAGGTGACCCAGCAGCATATACCGGTCAGAGACCTTATTTTTGAGGCAACCTCAGCCCTGGGTACTGTGGGGCTTTCCACCGGCGCAACCGGGCTTCTGGATGAAATCGGAAAAATTGTTATCATCATTGCCATGTTCTGCGGACGTATCGGCCCTGTGACATTGTTCATGCTGCTGAGCGATGGACAGAGACCTTCGGCATCCCGTTGTCCGGATGCAAAAATTTTCTTAACATAAAAAAAGGAACAACAAGATGTCCCAGCAAATTTTGATCATCGGACTCGGCCATTTCGGAATGTCCCTTGCCCGGACCCTGTCGGAAAGAGGCGCAGAGGTCCTGGCGGTGGATATCAATAAAAATCTGGTGGAGGAAGCTGCTGATTTTGTCACCGAAGCCATTGTGGTGGATGCCACTGATGAAGCGGAACTGGCAGGACTTGAGCCGGGAAAAAGGGATTCTGCTGTCTGTGCCATCGGAGATGATTCCAAGGAAGCTTCCATTATCTGTACGGTTCTGCTCAGGCAGATGGGGGCTCCGCTGGTCATCTCCCGGGCCAATGACAAAATGCACCAGCGGATATTGAAACTGGTGGGGGCTCACCAGATTGTCAATCCGGAACAGGAGTTTGGAAAGCGGTTTGCCAACCGGCTGTTGTACCGGCATGTCATTGCAGACACCAACCTGGGGGAAGACCTGCACCTGACAGAGATCTGCATCCAGCCGTCCATGGTGGGCAAAACCCTGGTCGACCTGGCACTGCCCAAACGTTTCGGTATCATGGTGGTGGGCATCAGAAGGGGGCCCCGGGGAAAAATTCACCAGCCTTTGCCAAAGGATCCGCTGCAAAAAGATGACAATCTGATCATTGTTTCCAGTGAATCCGCCATTCCCAAACTGATCAAAGAGGTATAAGCATGCGGCTTGCACAGACAGTAAGGCTGGGGGCATGGATTCTGATCGGGTTGAACCTGCTGATGGCATTCGGGTCCATCTGGGTGTTTGTCCGGATGGCACCGGCCATAGAGGTGATTATAGACCAGAATGAGCGGTCCCTGCAGGCGTGTGAAAAAATGCTGGCCTCCCTGGCAGTGGCAGACAACCATGAAGCCGATATCATGCAACTGAAAGCATCGTTTGCCGCAGCCTTGAAAAATGCCCAAAACAATATTACCGAAAAAAAAGAGCCAGCCGCACTGAAAGCCATCAACCAGAATTATGCCGGGGCCTTTGACGGCAATTTTGCGGCAAAGACCCGCACCGTTGATGCGATTCTTTTGCTGGGTGAAATAAACAGGGCTGCCATGGTGCGGGCTGATAAAAAAGCCCAACAGCTGGGCACTGCCGGTGCCTGGGGGGTTGTTTTCATGGCATCGGCTGTCTTCTTGACAGGAATATTGTTTTTACGCGCCCTGAAAAAAAACCTGGTCACCCCCCTGGAAGAGATAGATGCGGTGTTAACCGCCCATCAAAGCGGTGATACCATGAGACGATGCACAGGCACCCGTCTGCCAAAGGATATCAGGCGGATATTCAACAATGTGAATGCATTTCTTGATTAAGCGGGGTCAATATCCCGGAGTTTTTTTGACCCTGAGACAGAGCATCAGGCCAAAGGCGATGCAGGCAATACAAATGAGTACCAGAAATGCTGCTGCATAGTTCTGGAAGATGTCGAACAGAAATCCAGTGACAAAAGGACCGACAGCCCCGCCGGTGGTGCCGGAAAACACCACGATGCCGAACAGACTGCCATGAGCCCGGATCCCGAACAATTCCGCCACAATGGGAGAGATGGCTGTAAAAAAACCGCCGTGGGCAATGCCGTACACCATGGCAAAGGTGTACAGTTTCCATAAGGCATCGGCCCGGGTCAGCCAGGCCAGGGCGGTAAGCAGCAGCACAAAGCAGATGACCATGATGGTCTTGCTGCCGGTTCTGTCAATGAGCATGCCGCTGGCAAACCGGCCCAGCATGGAGACAGCACCGATGGCGGCCAGCACGCCTGCGGCCCGGTGGGGCGGGATACCCATGTCCCGGGCATGGGGAACGATATGGATCATGACGCTCATCAGGCAGAACGCTGTCAGCAGGTAGGACAGGCACAGCAGCCATAATTTTGCAGATTTGAAGGCCTGGGAAAAATCCATGCCTGCGGTCTGCACCGGCCGGATTCCGGAAAAGGCAGCAGTGACGGCAGGACCTGCTGCACCGGCAGCACCAGCCTCAGCATCAGCAGCATCTGTCACAGCATCAGGCGCAGCAGCAGCACCGTAATATTTATCCGGGTCCCGGTGCAGAAACTGGGCAATGGCCAGGAGCAGGATAAAGGCGCCGGCACCCATAATGATGAAGGCGTTCTGAAACCCTGTCCAGGCAATGAGAAAGCTGGCAATGATGGGGATGGTGAACTGTCCGGCTCCGGTCCCCACTTTGACGATACCTGTCATTTTGCCCCGGTTCCGGCTGTACCAGCGGGTGATGGTGGTCAGGGCAATGACATCCACAGATGACAGGCCGATGCCGAAAATCAGGCCGAAAACAAGGTACAGCTGGAACAGGGTGGAAACCTGGGACATGAGACCAAACCCCAGGCCCAGGAAAACTGCGGCAATGCTCATGAGAATCCTGGGACCGAACCGGTCGTTGAGCCGTCCCACCACCATGGCGAACAGGCCGGTGATGAAAAAAGCAGCAGATGATGCTCCGGAAATGGCAGCCCTGGGCCAGTCAAAGGCTTCCAGCAATGGATTGAAAAACACCCCGTAGGAGATGTATATGCCCACCCCCACTGCCTGGATACTGAAGCATGCCCCGGTGATAATCCTGCTGTAATCCGCCCGGCGCCGGCGGAAACCTGTTTTCATGCAGGGACCGCTTTTCTGATGACCCGGTCGGGCCGCCCGGTGAGGGTGGCCTGGATTATCCGCTCCATGAAAATGGGATCACCGGAAGCGGTTTTCGGAATCTTGTCGTTGACGGAAAGGGTCACGGACCGGCAGGAGGTGCCTGCGGCCAGACCAAGGTCTCTGACTTTTTTGACCAAGATATCCCTGGCAAAGGTGTCTGCTTTTGTAAAATCCTGAAACTGCCGGGTGCCGGCAATCCCTTCCACGGTGAAACCGCCCTGCTGTGCCGGCGTGATACGGATCTGGCGATGGACCACCACATCCGAGGTGATGGCGCCGATGGCATTGGCCACATCCGCATCTTTTGGTAAAATCGCTTCCGCACCCAGGGCTCGGGCCGCGCCAGGTAAAAAGAAGGCAATGGGGGCGCCGATGCCGATCACCGGCCGCTTCAGATCAATGCGCACCTGAAATTCATCATTGCCGCCGGCCATGAGATTGTTCACCAGGGCCCGGCATACCGGGCAGGATGCCAGATTTTCCGGGTTGATCTCATCATCCAGCTGCCGTTTGAGAAGTTCCAGGGCCAGCCGTCTGGTGCCGGTCTCAAGGAGCATGGGGATCATGTCCTCAATTTTTTGTCCTGCAAGAAAGGCGATGCATTCGCAGAAGGTTTTGGCTGCCTGATGGTCCCATCTGATGAAATTTCCCTGGATATGAAGCAGGTCGGTAAAGGTCAGGCCGCAGCGCTGGATGGCGAATTTTTCCTCCAGCCGGGATAAAAAAAGACCGGATTCGGTGAGTACGCCGGTTTTATAAACCAGTTCCTCAATGGAATGGGGCCGTTGGGCCAGAAGGGACATCACCTGTTTTTCCATGGGTTTGCGGTCTGAAAGTCTGGTGGAACCGGTAAAGGTTAAAAGCTGCATGTTTTTTGTGGAGGAGCAGAACCGGTTCAGATTATGTTTGAGATATTCCAGGGCCTCCTGTAACCCGGACCGGTTTTTTCCCAGCCAGGCAATGGGGGCCACCCGGCCCGGCCCGATGGAAAATTCGCCCTTTTCAAATGCTATCAGGCTGTCCCCTCCCAGGCCGGCGGTACGGATCTCCAGGGCCTGGACATGGGTTCTGCGGCCCCCGACAATGGAGCCGCTTTCATTGAGGCGCACCAGGTTGTCCTTGAGTGCGGCCGTATCGGTGGTGGTGCCGCCCATATCCACCACCAGGGCATCGGTTTTACCGGTGAGGTGCCGGGCCCCTGCCACGGAAGCGGCCGGACCGGATAAAATGGTTTCCACCGGCCGTTTTTTTGCCATGGCCGCATCCATGAGGGTGCCGTCCCCCTTGACCACCACAATGGGGGCCTGGATGTTGAACTGGGAAAGGACCTGCTCCAGGTCTGACAGCAGGTTTTTCAGGCGGGGGATGATTCTGGCATTGAGCATGGCGGTGACAGCCCGGGTCTGGAAATTCAGTGTATCTGACAATTCATGGCCGCAGCTCACAAACATCCGGGTGTGGTCCTGGAGTATTTTTTTCACAGCCAGTTCATGGGCCGGGTTGATGGTGCCGGCATACCCGGATACGGCAAAGGCGGTCACTCCATGGCTGGCGATCATCTGGTCAGCTATTTTTCTGATCTGGTGCGGGTCTATGTCTAATATTTGCCTGCCTGATATATCCAGTTCCCCCTGGATAACGGTTTTGGGAGAATAGTCAATGGTCCGGGTCAGGCCCGGTGGTGCCATCAGGAGCATGGCCACGGTCTGGCCTTCATTTTCTACTATGGCATTGGTGGCCAGGGTGGTGGATAAAGCCACCAGCTCCACTGAAGCCAGCCGGTCCTGGTCCAGTTTTGCCAGGGCGTTTCCAATGCCGATGGTGAAATCCCATTTTGTGGTCAGTGCTTTGGCCTTGGACAGCGTGGTCCGGCTCTTCAGGTCATATACCACAGCATCTGTATAGGTGCCGCCGGCATCAATCCCCAGTCCGGTCCGGATATCATCAGCTTCATGGGCAGGTGGTTCATCAGAAGGAATAATACATACAGAGTCCCCGTCCTGATCCTTTGCTGCGGTGTCCCATACCGGGCTGGCAGTTAGGCCTGCAGTGACGGCATCAAAGGCAATGACATGGCCGGGGGGAACCACAAGCACCCGGGGGGTTGATGCCGTGGTCGTCATCATCTGCCGGAGCAGGCCCTGGTCTCCTGTGATTCGTTCATACTGCCATCCATATTCTTTTGCCATGTCCTGGGCCATACGTTCATATTTGGGGGCCTGGCCGGACCGGGTTTCAATGAATGCGGCCCGCTGGTAATTTTTCTGCCAGGAGTTGAGAAAGGCAAAGGTATGGTCGGCGGTTTTCTGCCCGTGGGAGTTTTTCAGATCCTCATACACCAGCTGGCGGTTACCGAACCAGGCTTTTTTGCGCCGCTGGGAAACTGGTTCCGCTTTTTCCTCACACCAGCCGGCAGACAGGTAATAGGTGCCGGGAAAGCGTTTGAACTGGTCCTGGTAGGCCTGGTCACCTCCCAGAAACATGGCGATGCAGTCATGCACCCGGGGGATGACCAGGGGGATTTCTTGGGCAGTCAGTCCGACAGTGCCTTTGCCGCAGACCCCGTACCCGATGATGATCCGGTCCCCGTCCCTGTTGCCGGCAATTTTGTCGATCGCTTCCTGGACCTTTGTATTCAGCTTATGGGGATTTTCATGGAGCCCGGCCTCCAGGAATGTAAAATCAAGCTCCAGGCCTACTAACTTTGCCAAAGTTTTTGAACTTTGGCAAAGTTAAATTAAAT
>JAWOEP010000346.1:0-5876 GCA_046482705.1 Desulfotignum sp. | reverse complement strand
CTGCACCCAGGGGGTTTAAAAAGTCTGCTGACCCGGCATAGGCCCTGACTTCCAGTGTGTCATGGTTCACCACCAGCACAGCACCGGACTGGTGGGCGGTAATTGATGACACATAAGATTTCACAAGGGATGCCACATGCACCTGGAGGTCATAATCCAGGCATGTGCGGATCACGGAACGGTCCGGATATTCCCGGACCAGCCGCCGGGCAGCAAGGGGTGCCGCCATGGGGGCCTGGAAGCGAAAGGCGGCCACCGGCTCCTGACGGGCAGCCAGCACCTGGCCCTCCGGCCATACCTTGAAGGCGGCCATGCGGTCCAGCACCTTGTCCCTGGCCTGCCTGGCCCTTGTGCTGTGGCGGTCGGGCCGCAAAAAACCCGGGGCCTGGGGAAGCACTGCCAGCAGGGCTGCCTCGGCATGGGTCAGGTCCAGGGGATCCCTGCCCAGCCATGTCCGGGAAGCGGCCCACACCCCTTCTATGTTGGCGCCGAAGGGGGCATGGGTCAGGTAGAACCCCAGGATCTGTTTTTTTGAAAACTGCATCTCCAGCTGCAAAGCCCGGAACAGCTGCCGGAACTTGGCTGTCCAGAGCCCGTCTTCCGGGGAGGAAAACAATATCCTGGCCACCTGCATGGTCAGGGTGGAGCCCCCGGACACAATGGTACCGGCAGCCAGGTTCTGGAAACAAGCCCGGATCATGGCAAGGGGATTCACCCCGGGATGGTGGTAAAACCAGCGGTCCTCATAGGTGAGCAGGGCCTCCAGGTACAGAGGTGACACCTGGTCCGGGGTAATCGGGTACCGCCAGATCCCGGACGGATCGGCAAAGGCCCGCAGGGGCGTGCCGTCGGAAGCGGTTACCACTGTGGCCATGGGCTGGTGATCCAGGCGGAGGGGAAATACTTTATCCAGACCCAGCACCAGAAGAACCGGCAGGAAAAGCAGCAGAATAACACCAGCCAGACTGAACAGCAGGATGCGCGCACCAGGGGACGGTCCCTGTATTTTAAAGAAGGCCACTCCCTGTTTTTCAGCATGTGCCATCAGGTTTAAAAATCCGGTATTGCCAGTATGCCGCCGCCGGAGCCGACAGCTCTGATCCAGGGTTTGTACATATCCTCCACCAGGGGCGGGGGCACCTGAAACCGGCCCGGATTCACCAGGCGGACCCCGTAAAACCGCCGGTATTCCTGTTTGGCCCGAAGATCCAGGGCAGCTGCAAATCGGTCATCCCTGTATTCGGTGTGGCGGGTGCCATGGGCTTTGTGCCAGTCCGCCACAGACTTTTCATCCACCATGATATCGTCAATAACAAAGCTGCCTGACAGATGGGGATCTTCCAGTGCCATGCCTGCCGGCAGAAGATCCACCACCAGGCAATGGGGCATATCCTGGTCTGTTTTCACTGCCAGTTCCACCAGGAGCCTGTCCCCCATGGCAGCCTTTTCAAGGGAAACAGGATGGCCGTTCATATCCAGATACCGCCGGGTTATCGACGTTCCCCGGGATTCCGGACCAGGTGCCTGGTCAGGATATCCGGACCGCACCACATGCACAAACAGATCTGTCTGCCCGGTATTGATGATTTCCACTTCCCGGCCGGCCCGGTCCCCGGACCAGGCCACCTCTTTCTGGCTGGTGTGGTCCAGGTTCCTGGTGATGCCGTTATTCAGAACCCTGGCTTGCCAACTTTTCTGGGGGGTTTTCAGCCGGGCCGCTCCTGCCATGACCAGGGCATTGCGTTCCTGGGTGCTGAACCATTTCTGTTCTGAAATCAGGGGTTCCAGTGCTGTCAGGAAGCCATTTCGGTTCCCGTACTCCGGGGCATGCATGGAAACCAGGTAAAAGGCAGCAGCAAGATCCCGGAGATCAGACCCGAAATCCCCCAGAAATCCTTTTTCCGGGCGCCTGGTCTGGAGGGCCCGGTCAAATGCATGCTCTGCCAGGAGGGTATCGCCGGCAAGATGCAGGGCCAGGCCGGCATGGACAAAGGCCAGGCTGCCCTGGATCTGATCCTGTGCCGCCTGGAAAACCGCCCGGGCATCCCCCAGGGTCAAAGACCGGCCCATGGCCAGGACAAATGCGGCATAAGCCTGCACCGATGCCCTGTAAGGACCGGGAGGATAATATCTTTCACAGGGTATGGCCCCGGGCCGCCGGACAAAAACCAGCAGCCGGTCCAGGGCCTGTTGCATGGATTGTTCCGGAACCGCAAATCCTGCCTGGCGGGCCTGGATCAGAAAATGTACGGTATAGGCAGTCAACCAGGCATTTTCAGGCCCGCTGCTGTCCCACAGGCCGAATCCCCCGGAGGATTTCTGCTTTTCCCCCACCAGCTGGATTCCCCGGCGGATTTTATCATACACCGTATCATCAGATACAGTCCTTATCCCCAGTTCCGCCATGTCTGCGCTGCCCAGGATCACATGGGGAAACAGGCTGCTGACCGTCTGTTCCAGGCAGCCGTAGGGATATGCATCCAGGAACCGGATATGTTCTGCCACGGGGATGGGCGGGGCCGATCCCAGGCTTGCCCGCAGGTCAATGGTGTCAAAAATCATGTTCCGGGCGGGTTCCGTTACAAAGGATGCTCCCGGTGCCAGGGTTTTGTGCCATGCCGTGGTCGTTGCCGGATAGGGGGGACGGGTTTCCAGAAACCAGGAGCGCTTCAGGGTCCGCTGTTCTCCGTCCTTCACAAGCCCCTGGATGGCGCAGGTGATGGTTGACCTGCCCGGGGCGGTTTTGGCAGCCACCGGGATGGACACTGATTGTTTCTCATCTGCTGCCAGGTGCAGGTGCAGATCAGCCGGGTCTTGTATTTCCAAGGGCAGACCGGCGGAAATGGCCAGGGAAATGTCCTGACTGGTGCCGGTGAGGTTGTGCAGGTCCAGGTGCAGCCGGGCCTGATCCCCTGCAGCCAGAAACCGGGGCATGGTCATCTGGGTCACCAGAGGAGAGGCCAGGGTCAGTTCATGGTCCCTGGATCCGAAATCCGCAGCAGTATGGGCCACAGCCATGAGCCGCACCTGTCCGTTGAACTCGGGCATATCCAGGTGAAACAGGGCCATGCCGTCTGCATCTGCGGCAACGGCTGCCCGGTGTAAGGAGATGATCTGCACATCTGTGGCCGGCCGGTCCCCGCCCCGGGATAGGGTGGGGGCATCCCCGCCGAACCGCTGTCTGGCCCATCCGCCATCCCCGGTCTCGATGAGTTTCTGGTACATGTCATGGATGTCAGGGCCATACTGCCGGGGCTGGAAAAAATAATCAAAGGGTGACGGGGTATCATACCCGGTAAGGTTGAGAATTCCCGTATCCACGGCTGACAGGGTGATGCGGGCACCAGACGGAATGGTGCCGTCAGGACGGCGCACCTGCACCGGCACTGTGATGCGGCGGCCGGGTTCGGTTTTTGCCGGCATCCGGATCTCCACGGACAACTGCCGGTGCTGGCGGTCCAGGGGAAGGTGCACCAGGCCCACGGCCCGCTTTGGCAGACTGTTGGACCGGCTTTCCCCGGGACGAACCACCACGGCAGACACATACAGATCATGGCGCTGCCAGGCCGGATCAAGATCAAAGAAAATATCCGTTCCTTCCGGTGGTATGGTGATGGGCCTGGTGAGCAGGTTGGTATCAGATTCCACAAAAAGGTACCCTGATCCCCCTTCAGGGGATTTCACCGTCACCTGTACCCGGTCTTTTGGTGCATAGGCTTTTTTGTCCAGGACCAGATCCACCCGGTCCGGCCGGTTCAGGTCCATTCCTTCAGATCCCCTGGGCTGCCACCCGGCCCATATGTCATGGGATGCGGTAAGCCCGGTGGCCGGGTCGAAAATTTCCAGGCGGTATCCCCCCCATTTCACCGGCACATCCACAACAATGCTTTCCCGTTCCGGGATATCGACAGAATACCGGTCCTTTGGATAAAACTGGCTGGAGGAACGCCATTCCCATGCCCCGTTTGTATATTCCCAGTAATATTCCCTGTGTTCCTTGATAACAGTGACTTTCAGGTTTTCAGCCCCCAGGCGCCGGCCGGTTTTATCCACGCGCATAATCTCGAAACGGGCAATGGTATCGCTGTCCACCTCTCCTTTTTCAGCCAGGCTCCGGATACCCACCAAAGATTCTGCCGGCCATACCTGCCAGGATTTGTTCCGCACCACGGGCCGGCCCCCGGCATCATACAGACTGACATTGGCGGTGACCCAGTGGGGGGAGGTGACATTCTGCCACTGGGATTTTACTGTCAGCATCCCATGGCCTTCCGTATCCAAGGTTGTTTTGTCCGTGGTGAACGCGTGGGTGACCAGGTCTTTGCTGTGACCGAATACAAAGCCGGGCCATTTTTCCTTGAAAAGCTTTCGGGCAGGGGTGATGTGGATTGCTGCATCCACTTTGCTTCCGGCTGCCGGGGCCCCGTAGAGAAATGCCCCGGATACCTGTATTTTCAGGTTCTGGTCCCTGTGCAGAATGTCTGTCTGACCAGGGGGATTGCTGATATCGCAGCGCATGCGCTCGGGAAGAAATTCCGCCACCAGGAACCGGTAGGATGTCACAAGGGTACCGGCCTGGGAAAACCGCACCTCCCAGTTGCCGGTGAGGGCATTATCAGGCAGCTGGTACCGGGTGGTATAGTAATTGTTTTCCCCCGGCTGCCACAAAAATTCATGGATCATCCGTCCGTCAGGGGCATATACCTGTACCTGAATGGGGACCGCAGGGACCATGCCCCCGTCCTGGTTCCGGAGAAGCCCGTCCATGGGAACCGTTTCACCGGGCCGGTAAATATCTCTGGGCCCGTAGACAAACAACTCCACCGGCCGGTACCTGGCGGCGGCAGTGCGGAATTCGGAAAGATCCAGAGCAGGAACGTTCATGGGCAGCAGGCTCACGTGGGACTCCTTTGCCGCCGTCACCAGAACAAGGTCTGTGAATGCGCCGCTAACTTTTGCCATCCCCTCTTCTGCTGTGCGGACCTGGAACAGGGTTCTGCCGTCCTTGTCAACACCGGTCAGCCGGACATTGGCCTCGGGCTTTGCCGTTTCAAGGCTCTGGACATGAAACTGCAGGGCATTGTCATATTTTCTGGCATGGAGCCCCAGGTCGCTGATGGAAAACCAGGTGGCACTGTAGCCGTAATCATATATCCCGGCGCCCTTGAGCACGGCAAAATACACCCCTGGTTTCTGCAGGGCCGCGATATGGGTGATAGGGATATTGGTCCGGGTTCTCAGATTCTTTTTGATTTCAAGATCCCACCGGCCGGAATACACCAGGTCTGTGAACTGCTGCAGCTCCGGACTCTGGTAGTAATACATTCTGCTGTCACGGGAAAAAACCTCTATAAACGGGGCCAGCTTATCCGGTTTGACCCTGAAAAAATCGATGTCTGCCTGATCAATATCCAAAGTGACCACGGGCAGCCCCTTTGTCAGCCCGGATGCCAGAACCGATCCCCTGGTGGCAAATCCGATCATGGGTTCCACCTGCCGGGTCTTCACCACAAAAGTCCGGGGGTAGGAAAGCTGCTCCCCGGAGCGTGATCTCAAGCCCTTGTGTATGGACACCACATACCGGGTATCCGGCTGAATATTGGGAAAATACACAGTGGCAGGATCTTTGGACAGGATCCAGGCACCCTCCACCGGCACATCATTGTCAGAAAAAATGGTCAGATAGGTATCCAGGGGCTGGGTGGCATCCAGATCCCCGGAAAATGTGACAGCCACCGCATTTTGTTCATCCACGGTCTGCTGGCCGGCAAAAAGGGCCTGGAATGCACCTGCCTGCGGTACAGAAACGAGAAAAAATGTCACCATGGCCGTCAGTACCAAAAATTGCCGGATCGGTTTCATGGCAGATCTCCTTT
>JAWOEP010000340.1:0-24040 GCA_046482705.1 Desulfotignum sp. | reverse complement strand
GAAACAGACGGGGTGTGCAGATAGGTTTTGGTGCCTGCCGCCTCAAGGTCCCGGACCTGGGAGGGGATACCGCCGGCAAACAGGGCATAGGGAATGTTGTATTTCTTGACCATGTCCAAATGTTTGTGCACCATGGGGTTGAAGGCTTCTATTCCCACAAGACCGGCCCCGCAGTTGGGCACTTTTTCTTTTCCCCGTGACAGCATCTCATCTGCCAGAGAGGCCGGCAGAGATCCCACCGCAAAAAAGGGCAATGCCCCTGCTTCCAGGACCTTTGCAGCAAAATCCGGGTTGTCCGATATATTGGCCATGGGCCCCTGAATCAGCGGAAAGCGGGTGTTCTGGTTTCGGGCAAAGGCCGAATTTTCCGTCACCGGATCAAATTGGTCCACATAATCCAGATTTTTACCGATACCGGTGAAAAAATGCTGAATCATATCAGATAATTTATTGGATTCTTTTACAAAGTTTCTGGCAAACAGCCCATCCTGGCCCATGTAGAAAAGAGATTGCACAAACGGCGCATCCTTGCTGTCAATGGCAGTGATCTCCCGGGCTATGCGCGCATACAGTTTTTCTTCGCCGTCTTTGTGCGCACCAAAAAGCACGGCCTGCTGTTTCAACTCTTTGACAATTTTGGTACCCAGCTTGGCAAACACCCGGAACACCTGTTTTTCCTGGATGCTTATTTCCGTGGAATCCCCTTCTTCCACCATGGCCAGCAGATTCTTGAAAGCCGGGGAGACCGGCGCTTCATCAGCCAGCAGCACCTGGGTGTCCAGGACAAAACCAGCTGCACCTGCCGCCAGCATGCCGGCAGCAGTGTACCGTCCCACCCCGCCATGGATGAATACCGGACGGTCCTGATTTTTCAGATACCATTGCATGAGAATAAAAGAGGAATATTTTGATACCTGGCCGGCGGCTTCATTGCCTTTGAGCACCAGGGCGTGGGGATCGGCTGCGGCAATGGTGTCCACAAGTCCGATATCCCTGATTTCCAGAACCAGCTTTGTCGCCCCAAGGGTAATTTTCGGGAAGGCGGCATCTGTTCCGGATACCGGCACAACCACCAGGTCCATATTGGAAACCGGATTTTTTTCCAGATCTTTGAGCAGCAGGGGATCTGATTCTGAAAGGCGCAGGCCGAAACTGATGTTTTCTTTTGCCAGCAGGGCCGTCTTTTGTAAAATATCCTCTCCGGTCAAAAATTCGGTGTCAAACACAGGCAGGGCACCGGCTGCATGAATTGCTTTAAAATAGTGTATATCAAACACCTTGACCGGGGTATAAATCATCAAAGGCAGTCTTGCGTGCAATACTCTTGTTATCATGGTATATATTCCTTATTGGTATCCTGTTTTTCGCGGGATCATGTTTTTAAAAATGATTACAAAATATACTATCAAAAACCATGCCACTCAGGCATTTCTTTCTAACACATTGAATTGGAAGGATTTTTGCTTCAAGCCCTGATAAATTCTTATTACCTGCATGTTTTTTTATTGCATTTTATGAACATTGCCTGTACAAAAATCCACATTGCCACCTGGAGGGATAGTTATGAAAAAAGCAGCACTGACCCAAAAAGAGCGCCATTTTTTTAAAACCGTTTATAATGCTGCCTTTGCAAACCCTTTCAGTGATTTAAGAGAACGCCTGGACCAGAAAATCGCAGGATTGTTCCCATCAGCTGCCCGCAGGGAAAGCAAGGACATGTGCGTTCTGGAGGTGGATCGTCAGCTGCGGAAGCTGGATCGCCAGAACAGGGGAAATATCAACCAGTATGCCGGAGAAGACAAAGAAATATTACGGGTGGTATATCTGTTTGATATTTTTCACAAATTCCGGGATCATTTCGACTTTTTGATACAAGACCAGTTAGCTGCCCGGGATGACCCTGTACCCGTAAATTTTGTGGAGGAAGCCAGAAACATGATGGTGGAGCAAGGCTTTTCCCTGGATGCATTTTACCACTATTTTGCCCTGTCTTTTCAGCTGCGGCGGGCCTTTTATTTTATTTCCAAAACCCTGGTGGGCAGCAGTTTGTGTATGAAAAAGTTCAAAAAGCATCTCTGGTACAATGTCTTTACCTATAATATCGGGCTCTATGACCAGCATCTGTGGAACAAAATGGAAGATTTTTCCACCCTTTTACTGGGGGAAACCGGCACTGGAAAAGGCACTGCTGCCAAGGCCATCGGCATGAGCGGCTTTATTCCCTTTGACGAAAACCGCGGCTGTTTTTCGGAAAGTTTCACCAAAACCTTTTCTTCTTTAAACCTGTCCCAGTATCCGGAAACCCTGCTGGAATCAGAACTGTTCGGCCATACCAAAGGGGCGTTCACCGGCGCGGTGGAAGATTACCGGGGTGTGCTGGACCGGTGCAGCCCCCATGGCGCCATCCTGCTGGATGAAATCGGGGAAATTCCCGACCATATCCAGGTCAAGCTGCTGCGGGTTCTTCAGGAAAGAACCTTCACCCCTGTGGGTGCCCATGCACCATCCCGGTTCAACGGGCGTGTCATTGCCGCCACCAACCGTCCCAGGCAGGAAATTATAGAGGGCAACATCTTCAGAGAAGATTTTTACTACCGCCTGTGCTCGGATATTATCGAAGTGCCGCCGCTGCGGACCAGGATCCAGCAGCAACCTCTGGAACTGGATGATCTGCTGGATTTTACCATTCTGCGCATGACAGGTATCCAGTCTTCAAAAATTATCTCCAAAGTCAAAAGAATTATTGACCGCCGCCTGGGAAACCATTACAGCTGGCCGGGAAATGTCAGGGAACTGGAACAATGCGTCAGAAGTGTGCTGCTCAGGCGGGACTACCTGGGCAAACAACAGATTGAAAACCCGTCCCTTGCACATTTTCTCTGCCAGGGCATCCAGGCACAGGAACTGTCGGCTGCAGATCTTTTGTCCGGCTATTGTACCCTTTTGTATAACAGCCTTGGCACCTATGAAAAAGTGGCCCGGAAAACAGGGCTGGACAGACGAACGGTTAAAAAGCATATCATGAACCAGAAAAACGCCTAAGGAGGCCCATGCTTTCTTTTCTGCCCCCTCCCCTTAAAGGGATGTTGTCATTTATGGTGTATCTCATAAATACCATTGTCCTCACTGTGCCGTTGATCCTGGTATCTTTGTTTAAATTTGTCCTTCCCTTTCAGCCCGTGGTCGTGGTACTGGACAGAATACTTATTGCCATTGCCGGGTTATGGATTCATATCAATTCATGGAATACAGACCTGTTCTGCCGTATCGACTGGGACATACGGGGGCTGGAACAGCTCAACCCAAAAGAATGGTATCTTGTATTGTCCAATCACCAGTCCTGGGTGGATATACTGGTGCTCCAGAAAACATTGAACAAAAAAATTCCCATGCTCAAATTTTTTTTAAAAAAAGAACTGATCTGGGTACCGTTTTTAGGGCTTGCCTGGTGGGCCCTGGATTTTCCTTTTATGAAACGGTACTCCAAAGACTTTCTGGCCAAAAATCCCCATCTGAAGGGGAGAGACCTGGAAAGCACCAGAAAGGCCTGTAAAAAATTCAAATATATTCCGGTGTCCATCATGAATTTTGTGGAAGGTACCAGATACACCCCGAAAAAAGCCGAAAATTCCGCATTTTCCCATCTGCTTACTCCCAAAGCCGGCGGCATTGCCTTTGTTCTGGGTTCCATGGGCGAATACCTGAACAAAATCATTGATGTCACCATTGTGTATCCCGACAAAACGCCCAGCTTCTGGACATTCATTTCCGGCAGGACCCAGAAAATTATTGTGGATCTGCATGTATTTGAGGTGGGAGGGCAGCTGAAAGGGGATTATTTTACTGATCCGGATTTCAGGGACAGGTTCTGCCAATGGCTCAACCACCTCTGGCAGGAAAAAGACCGGAAAATTGACCGGCTGCTGTCCTGACCGGTTTTTTTTTAGATGTTTGTCACCTGCAGTTCATAGATCTGATGGGCTTCATCACTGCCGGCTTTAAGAACTTCCATGATCTTTGCACGGCGGATCAGGTCTTTGACCACCATTTCACTTTGCTTTCCCTTGATGATGGTTCCCGGCTGGATGCTGCCCTCTAGCCTGACAACAGGATTCCCCGGATTTTCCATTGACCAGGTGGTCAGGTTCCTTTTTTCTTCCAGCAGATCCATTAGACGGGTATTAAGAACCTCCATCTGGTTTTCAATACCCTCTATGGCAGATTCTATGGACTCGGATTTTTCAAAACTTTCATCCAGCTGTTTTTCTGCATTTTTTGCATTCTCCTCCAGCTGAACAATCTGCTGCCCAAGCTCAGCAATGGCATCAGTTTTATCCGGCCGGGATTGCAGATTTTTAATTTCCTTATTAAGCCTTTCCTGGTCAAGCTGGGACCGATCCTGAATATGGGCCAGTTTTGTGATATGTTTTTGAAGTTCCGTATTCTGCTCATTCAACCGGGCCTGCTTTTCTTCCCGGGCCGCAATTTTCTCTTTCAGTTTCTTGATTTTGTCCTGGATATTTGCAATTTCTTTTTCATAAAAGGCATCATACCCTACCTTTACCATGCAGGGGGCAGCAGTCTGGGTTCCGATATTCTGTGCCACCATTCCCATCTTCGCAGTTATCCTGGAAGAAATAAGCTTGCCGCTTTCAATAATACAGGAACCTGAACATTCTATGAAGGAGTCCACAATCTCTTTGGCAATATGGACATTTCCCATGCAGATGATCTCGGATTTATGGATAAATTTTGCCGTGACATCGCCTTTGGCATAAATTCTGGCTTCGTTGATGCCGCCTTTGACATGTACACTGCCCTCAGCCGTTACAATACCACCATCAAGTTCCACGCTGTTGATATCATTGCCTTTTACCTGGAAACCGGCTTTGATACACCCGTTCACAGTGACATTACCACTGTATTCAATATGACCGGTTTCATAGTCCACATCTCCTTCTGTGGCATATTCCTCATGAACAAAAATTACCCCGGACAACGCAAACTTGGGAAATCCGGTGACGTCAGCCAGGATCTTGAGTCCGTCTTCAGATAACTTTGCCCCTTTGCCGAAACGCAAAACAATATCGTTACCAGGTGCCGCTTCTATCTCCTCGCCAAAAATATTGTGTCCCTGTCTGGATGCCACCATGGGCGTTTTTTCCGCCAGAACGGTTCCGGCCTGGACATGCGGGACAGTGCCCCGCTGTTTGAAATCTATATTACCATCGGCATCGAGCCCTCCGGCCCCGAGATAGTCGATATTAAAGAAAAATTCGACCCTGGCATCTTTCCCCTGTATGGGACGAATTCCCCTGGCTACCCGGAAAGCCTTGGTCTTAAACCCGCTGGACTGGATAAATCCATTCATCATTTCATCAGTCACAATGCCGGACACAATGCCTTTTTCAGCCAGAGCCTCTCTGATATCCGAAACTGTGACATCTGAATCAAATGCATCGGTTTTTGTCAAAAAAGCCCCCATGGCATCCCCTGCCAGCTGCATCTGGATGCCATGGGTGATAACCTCAGGTTCCAGCAGCGCAGAAGAAGAATGTTTGTCTTTCATCGGATTTTCAGACGGTTGGTCGGACCCGGTCTCATCCAAAGGGGCTTTTTCTGCCGCGGCCTGGTCTGATGAAATGGCTTCCGGGCCCGGGCCTGGCCCGGGTTCAACCGGTTTTTCCCGGCGAAGTCTGCGTTTTTGCATCTTTAAGATATAGTCCCGCTGCCTTTCGGTCATCATACAGGATTCCACCAGCATGTCACCAATAAGGCGGGGCTTGACACCACTTTTCATATCCGCCTGCTGCTCTTCCAGGACCAGTTGCAAAACACTTTGATTGATAATACCTTTTTGTACAGCAATAACCCCGAAACGAAATTCCTTTTTCCGTATATCAAGGGCTCTGGCAGCCATGGACAGGCGCTGGATATTTTGGGATGAGACCATTTCCCTGGAAATCAGGTACTCCTTGAGACAGGCAGCAGCATCTTCGGAGTCTTTACATGCAGCCAGTCCTGCTTCGAGTTCGGCCTGGGTAATCAATTGGTTTTTTACTGCCAGCAGCCCGATCACCGGGCTGCTCAGATTTTGATCAGATTGTTCGGCCATGCTGTTCTCCTTTGTTTCAGGTCATTGCGGCCAGTACCCCGGTGAGAAGAAAAGAAGATTCAATCAGAAATTCCACATGGGGCCCGGACATCTGCTTGTTTTTTTCAAAGGAACTGATCAATAAAAGCATAAAAAAAGGTACCAGTGCAAGCAGGATTGCACTGGCATAGGACAGGCCTGCCAAACCCGCGCCAGCAAGCAAAACAATAATGCCTGTGAGGATATAACGGATCAAAACAAAACTTTTTTTCTCTCCCAGGAGAATGGGAAGGGTTTCTCTGCCGGCTATGCGGTCTCCCTGAATGGCCAGTATATCAAAAAATGCCGTGCGGGCAAAAACCAGTCCTGTGGCGAATAAAAATGCTGCTGCCATCCATGCCATGGGGCTGTGGCTGTCCACAGAGGGCAGGATACTGGTGACAATTCCCCAGGCCATGGTGATGAGGATGGTTTTGGAACCAGGAATATCCTTGATGCGCCTGATGTGTTTTTTACACAGGCCCGCAGGAATGATCTTCAGGTTATAGGCCAGCCCCAGCAGGCTCATGACCAGAAGGATGAAAAACGATGTCACCCCGGAGGTAAAGGCAAGAAACAACCCTGCTGTTCCGGAAACCAGGGCCAGGGCTGCCATGGAGATGCGATGCTTTTTGTAAAATACGGCCCGGTCCGGCCGGTTGTAGGTATCTGATTTTATGGCAAAAATATTGTTGAGGATCTGCATGGACAATACATAGAGCATGGCAATGGCTGCATGGACCAGCGTGTGGGACAGTTTTTGCAGCACGGAACAGGCATAGGTGAGGCTTCCGGCACCCAGTGCCAGCAGCAGGTTGGTTTTCAGTAAAAAATCCTGGGCCCTGGCCAGACCGCCTGCCAGGGGGCGCTGGTGCTGCAGATGCCGGGCAACCCGGGCGCAGGTGTCAGTAATTATCCAGTTGGGGGTGGATGCCCCGGCTGTAATGGCAATGGAACGGGTATCTGCCAGGGCATGAAAATCGATTTCAGACACCTCTTCAATATGTGTGGTCCGGGCGAGGGACTGCTCTGCCACCTGGGCCAGGCGTTTTGTATTACCGCTCTGCCTTCCCCCTACCACAATCACGGCATCATGGGTTGCGGCAAGCTGCCGCACCTCGTGCTGCCGCCTTTCCGTTGACCCGCAGATGGTATCAAACAGTTTGTAATGGGGCCTGTTTTCTGTACACCAGGCCTTTATTTCATCATAAAATGCTGTGTTCTGAGTGGTCTGGGCTACCACCACTGCATTTTCAAACACCGGCAGGGTCTGCAGCTGTGCCATAGCAGTCACTGTATGACCTTTGCCCCTGGCATATCCCAGAAGTCCGACCACCTCAGGATGGTTTTTATCCCCGATAATAATGGTGGCGTATCCGTTTTCAGCATATCTGTTGATAATTACCTGGACCCGTACCACCCGGGGGCAGGTGGCATTGATAACTTTGTAACCGGCCTCTTTCAGGCGTTTTTCATCTTCCGGCGGGACCCCGTGGGCCCGTATCAGCACAATACCCTCCCCTTTTTCAGGGATAGTGTCCATGCGGAAAATTCCTTTGGTTTCCAGCATTTCCAATACCTGGGGATTGTGGATCAAAGGACCATAAGTGAAAATCGGTGCGCCGGACCGGTTGGCAGCATCCAGCACCATGTCCACGGCCCGCCTGACCCCCATGCAAAAGCCTGCGGTTTTTGCTATGGTGATTCTCATAACCCGACAATTCTCATGAAAGATTGCTCAACAGGTCCACAAGGCGTGTAAATTCGGTCTGGGAGGTAAAATTGATCTCAATACGTCCTTTTTCGCCGTTTTTGCGTATCTTCACCGGAGACTGGATGTGATGGGAAATCCGACTGGAGGTATTTTCTAAAAACGCCAGCTCATGGTCCGGCATTTTCCGGACCGGTTTTACAGCAGTCTGCCGGGACTGGTTCACCAACTGCTCGGTTTTTCTGACAGACAGTTTCCGGCTGATTACCTGATCGAACAACGCCAGCTGATTTTCTTCTGATCCGCCTCCCAGAAGGGCCCGGGCATGACCCATGGAAATCTCATCAGCCAGCAGGCTGTGTTTTATTCTGTCGGGAAGGCCCCGCAAACGAAGCAAATTGGCAATGGTGGAACGGTTTTTACCAATCTTCCGGGCCACTTTTTCCTGGGTATATCCAAATTCATCAATGAGCCGGAAATAGGCATCCGCTTCTTCCAGTACATTCAGATTGGCCCGCTGAATATTTTCAATAATAGAGACTTCCAGAACCTGTTCATCGGTCAGGTCCTTTACCACCACCGGCACATGGGTCTGTTTGGCTTCCCTGGCCGCCCGCAGCCGTCTTTCCCCGGCAACCAGTTCAAAACCGCCATCCACATGCCGCACCAGCAAAGGCTGCAGCACCCCCTGCTGGGCAATGGAATCCCGCAGGCGGACCAGTTCTTCCTCTTTAAAAACCGTTCGGGGCTGATACCGGTTAGGGGCAATCTTCCCCACCGGACACATGAAAAAATCAGCTCTGGCTTCCGGCGTCTCCATATCCAGATCAGGTATAAGTGCGGAAATCCCCCTGCCCAGACCGGTATTTTTCTTTTTTTTATTCATCATCGTTTCAGCAGCTCCCTGGCAAACGCCATATAACTTTTAGCTCCTTGTGACTGCTTATCATACAACACCACCGGCAGACCGTAACTTGGGGCTTCTCCCAGTTTCACATTGCGCGGTATTTTTGTTTTGAACACCAGGTCCTTGAAATATTGCCTGGCATCTTCCACCACGTTCTGGGCCAGGTTTGTGCGCCGGTCAAACATGGTCAAAAGGATGCCGTTGATCTTCAATGTTGAATTAAACGATGACTTGACCCGTTTGATGGTATCCAGAAGCTGACCCAGTCCCTCCAGGGCAAAAAATTCACTCTGCAGAGGAATAAGGACAGAATGGGATGCAACAAATGCATTCAGGGTCAACAGGCTCAATGCCGGGGGGCAGTCAATGAAAATATAATCAAACCGGTCCATTACCGGTGCCAGAAGCTGCTTCAGTCTGGCTTCCCGTTGGGGCGCAGATACCATTTCGATCTCAAACCCGATAAGATCAACACTGGAAGGAACAATGGTCAGTCTGGAAAGCATGGTGGGAACCACAAGGTCTGCAATGTCTGCTTCACCGATGAGCCCATGGTAGAGAGATGCCTCCAGGGCAGGCTTCTCAATTCCCAGGCCGGTGGTGGCGTTGGCCTGGGAATCACAGTCCACCAGCAGCACTTTTTTTCCCAGTATGGCCAGAGAGGCGGAGAGATTGACGGCTGTAGTGGTTTTGCCCACACCGCCCTTCTGGTTTGCTATGCTGATAATATGGGTCATAATCAAATTTTCATATCACAGTTACTGCCCTGAGGCAAACATATAAAATTGGAACTGGATATTTGCCATAAGCATGCCGGATTTTCGGTCTTTTTGTGCAGCATCCTGTACCGGAAACCGCCCCTGGTGGTGCCCTGTGCCCGGACCGAGATCCTGCGGGGCCGGTTACCGTAACTTTTTCAGTTAAGGGCCTGATCGCCGTTACCGGTTCTGTCATCGTAGCATGTTTGCCGGCCCCTCCGGCTCTGACGGTCCGTTCACAGGGCACCACCAGGGGCTCCATTCCAGGATCATTATGGCAAAACGCCATTATAGCAAATATCCAGAATTGGAAAAGATAGGGCTGCTGAATAAGCAAAAAAAACCCGGCAGGCGTTTTTACAATCCTGCCGGGTTCATAATTGACCTCATTTTTTTCTTTACATGGCGGATTCCGGATGGAACATATTCACCTCTTTGAGGTCATCTCCCAGGTATTCGCGTTCATTGGGTCCCAGAATGCCAAGGGACAGGCACAGCAGGGTCCACAGATGCACGGTTTCCCAGGCATGCTCGTTCACATCTGCCATGTCATGGACCTGGGCATGGCAGTTGTGGCACGGGGTGATGCAGTAATCTGCCTTGGTAGCCAAAATCTGGTTTGCCTTGGTCTGGCCGTAGGCCCGGCGCTGTTCCTGGAATCCCGACTGGAGATACCCGCCGCCGCCGCCGCAGCAGAAATTGTTGGACCGGTTGGGGGTCATGTCAATAAAATTTTCTTCCCCCACAACCGCTCTGACCACGTACCGCAGGTCTTCGGCCACCGGATCTCCAAAGCTTTTTCTCACCAGCTGACAGGGATCCTGGACCGTGAACTTGATCTGACGTTCCTTGTTCCAATCCGAAGAGGGATTGAGCTTGCCTTCTTTGATCCACTGTGCATACAACTGGATAATGGATTGAATTTCAAAATTGTAAGGGATGTTGAATTTTTTCAGTCCTGCCAGGACTGCGAAAAGTTCGTGCCCTCACTCGGTGTTGAGCCAGACCTTGCAGCCCAGATCCTCCACCGCTTTCACCTTGGTTCGGACAATTTTTTCCCAGCTTTCATCATCTGCGGCAAACATGCAGTAGTTTTCCGCGGCCCAGCCTTTGGTGCCGTAGGTCCAGTCAGCCCCTGCCAGGTGCATGATTTTCCACAATGGCACCATTTCATCCGGTTCGGTCACAGGTTCCCTGGAGTTCTGGTTCAGAAAATAATAGGCCCCTTCCCGGTTGACATCTGCGGCCATTTCTGCAAATTCCGGCTGGGCTTCCTGGTATTCTTCCAGCACATCTTCCACCACAAACTGGAAATCCTCTTCATTGGCCCCCATGGCGGAGCAGGTGTCATGCTTCAAGGCCATGTCGCAGGAACCGATGATGCCTTTGGGCTTGTCTTCTTTATTCCAGGTGGACCTGGCATTGAACACCAGCTGGGGAATATTGATCTGCATGGGGCAGACATACATGCACCGGGTGCACATGGAGCACATCCATACCCAGTTGGAGCTCAAAATTTCTTCATCCATTCCCAGAGCAGCCATGCGCAGAAATTTTCTGGGGTCCATTCCCTCAAGCCCTGTGGCCGGGCATCCTGATGCACATGCCCCGCATGTCAGACAGGCGTTCAGGTTTCCGCCCTCAGGCAGCAGTTTCATTACCTTATCTTTGAAGACGCTTTTTCTGGCGCCCCCGATTTTTATTGGCGTATCTGTCATATTGTTTTCCTTACCCCCTCTGTCTGTGGATTTATCATTTACGCGAATTCTGTTTAATCTCTTACACCCTTTTTTAATACCCTCATTTTAAAGCAGTTTCTTTTTTCTCCTATTCCTGGGACCATGTCAAGAAAAATTGCCTGCCCGGTTTAAGAATTTGACATTTTGCACCCCTGTGCTAGTATGGCACTGTAGGGCAATTGTTTTTACTATAGATCCGTTTATTTGGCAAGGCAGCCCGCCCGTTGGCGGTTCTGGCTCCGGCCCAATAATATTTATTACAAAGATACTCCAAAACAATATCGTATTCCCATAAACCATGCAAAAAACAACAGATATCCGCCGGAAAAAACCGAAACCGGCAAATAAAAGATTCCAGCACCGGTGCAACCGGCCGGCACACCTGAACTTTATGCCGGATCTGCCGGTCACTGCCAGAAAAGATGAAATTGTTGATGCCGTAAAAAACAACCAGGTGGTGATCATATCCGGGGAAACCGGGTCCGGTAAAACCACCCAGATTCCCAAGTGCTGCCTGGCAGCCGGTTGCGGTACCCGGGGCATGATCGGCTGTACCCAGCCCCGGCGCATCGCCGCAATAAATGTGGCCAGACGTATTGCCTTTGAACTGGGGCAGCCCCTGGGGCAGTCTGTGGGATACAAGATCCGGTTTGATGACAAGGCTCCGGCCGGGGCCTGCATCAAGCTGATGACAGACGGCATCCTGCTGGCGGAAACCCAGCAGGACCGCCTGCTGAAACGCTATGACACCATTATTGTGGATGAGGCCCATGAACGCAGCCTGAATATCGATTTTACCCTGGGTATCCTGCGCCGCCTGGTGAAAAAACGAAAGCATCTGAAACTGATCATCACCTCCGCAACCATTGACACCCAGAAATTTTCCGATGCCTTTGACCAGGCCCCCATCATTGAAGTCTCCGGCCGCATGTTTCCGGTGGAAACCGTGTACCAGCCCATCCTGGAGGAAACCGGGGACAGGCAGAACCCGGAAGACCAGGGGTATGTGGAGGCAGCAGCAGATGCGGCCCATTCTCTTTTGTCCACCACCCGGTCCGGGGATATGCTCATCTTCATGCCCACGGAACAGGATATTGGTGAGACCATGGAACTGATCCGGGGAAAACAGCACCCCGGAGTCACCATCCTGCCCCTGTTTGCCAGGCTGTCGGCAAAAGAACAGGCCAAAGTGTTTTCCCGGACCCCGGGCAGAAAAATCATTGTATCCACCAATGTGGCGGAAACCTCTTTGACCATTCCGGGCATCAAATATGTTATCGACACAGGGCTGGCCCGCATTCCCAGCTATTCCCCCAGAACCCGCACCACCGCTTTACCGGTGCAGCCCATCTCCCAAAGCTCCGCCAACCAGCGCCTGGGCCGGTGCGGACAGGTGGAAAACGGGGTATGCATCCGGCTGTATGATGAAGATGATTTTAACGGCCGCCCGTTTTTCACAGCCCCGGAAATTCTGCGGAGCAACCTGGCCGAGGTGATTCTGCGCATGATCTCCCTGAATTTGGGTGATGTCCAGGGATTTCCCTTTATCGATCCGCCTGCTGCCAAAAGCATTAAAGACGGATTCGACACCCTTGTGGAACTGGGGGCCATCCGGAAAAAAAAACAACCCAAAAATAAAAACCAGGCCTTTGTACTGACCCGGGTGGGGCAGATCATGTCAAAGATCCCTGTGGACCCCAAATTATCCCGGATACTCATTGCGGCAAAGGAGAACAAATGTCTGGCAGAAACCCTTGTGATTGTCACCGCCCTATCCATTGCCGATGTCCGGCAGCGGCCGGCGGAAAAAGCGGCTGCCGCAGACCAGCAGCACGCAAAATTCAAAGACCCGACTTCCGATTTTGTCACCCTGCTCAATATCTGGAATGCATACAAGAGCGCAGAAAAAAAATACAGGTCCAGAAACAAGCTGCGGCAATTCTGTATTAACCATTTTCTGTCATTCAAACGCATCCGGGAATGGCAGGACATCCACAGCCAGATCCGGCGCAATCTCCAAGAACACGGGTTTTCCGATTTTTCCTTGTTCAACCCTCCGCCCGGCACAGACCAGCTCAAATCCAGAGAACATGACATTGGCGGACCGCTGTACATTGCCCTGCACAAATCCCTGCTGGCCGGATACCTGTCCCACATCGCCCACAAAAAGGAAAAAAACATCTACACCGCTGCCAAAGGCCAGCAGGCAATGATTTTTCCGGGATCCGGACTGTTTGACAAGGCCGGACCCTGGATTGTGGCAGCAGAGTTTGTCAAAACCAGCCAGCTTTTTGCCCGGGGGGTGGCAAACATCGACCCTGCCTGGCTGGAGGAAATCGGAAAAGAGTTGTGCACCCGCACATATGCTGAGCCCCGCTGGGAGAAAAACCAGGGACAGGTCATGGCCACAGAACAGGTGTCTTTGTTCGGCCTGGTCATCGTTGCAGGCAGAAACGTGGCCTATGGAAAGGTCAACCCGGAGGAGGCAGGGGAAATTTTTATCCGTAAAGCCCTGGTTGAAGGAGAGATCCATCAGAAATTCGGCTTTATGGAACATAACCGGGTACTGATACAGGAGCTGGAAGAACTGGAACATAAAACCCGACAGCGGGACATACTGGTCAGCCAGGAAGACATATTCCAATTCTATCACACCCGCCTTCCCGAACCGTTTTACAATATCAACACCTTTGCCGGATTTTTGAAGGACCGGGGAAATGACCATTTTCTGCGCATGACCCGCCAGGATCTGGAAAAAAATCTGGTGGAGGCATCCCGGCTGGCACTGTTCCCGGATGTCCTGGATACGGAACAGGGCAATTTTGCCCTGTCATACCGGTTCAATCCCGGGAATGAGGCAGACGGGGTCACGGTAAAAGTCCCGGCAGACGCGGCTGCCCGGCTTAAGCAAACCGCTTTGGAAAAACTGGTGCCCGGCATGTTTGAAGAAAAAATTGCAGGGCTTATCAAGGGACTGCCCAAACAATACCGGGTCCGGCTCATGCCGGTCCAGAAAACAGCCGCCCGCATCGCCCGGGATCTGCCGGAAAATGATACACCCCTGTTTTCCCAGCTGTCCGCTTTTATCCAGAAACACTATGGTTTCACCATCCCTGCCACTGCCTGGTCTGATGAGAATCTGGCCGATCATTTAAAAATGCGCATTTCCATCCGTGACCACCGGGACAAAGAAATCACATCCCTTAGGGATCCTTCCATCCTGCAGCAGTTTCCAGCAACCCGCCCCAAAAAGGTGACTTCCGCATTTGACAGAACCTGCAAAAAATTTGAGCGTACCCATATCACTGACTGGTCGTTTCCTGATCTCCCGGAGGAAATCCCTGTTACCGAATCTGACGGATGCCTGCACAGGGTGTATCCCGGGCTGAATATCGAAGAGAACACCTTGAACCTGCGCCTGTTCACCGATCGGCAGACGGCTGACATATCCCATGTCCGGGGTATCCGGTACCTGTATGAACACGCCTTTGCCAAAGAATTTACAGCCATCAGAAAAGACATCCGCACCACGGCGGGCCTCAAACAGACCGCTGCTTATTTCAACGGCCAGGCAGGTTTCCAGAAAGCGATCTATACCTGCATCACAAGAGAACTGTTTGAAAAAAATATCCGGACAAAAGCTGCATTTGATGCCCATATTCAGAAAATCAGGCCCGCATTGTACCAAAAAACAAAGGAGATGCTGGCAGACATCATGGCCGTAGGCAAAGAATATGAAGAATGCTTTTCTCTGATACAGTCTTTGTCTCTCAAATACCGGAACAGGCCCCGGGCCAGCCAAATCCTCAACCGGCTGGCTGATGAACTCAAAAACCTGGTGCCCCCCAATTTTTTATCACTGTATACCATGGAAAGAGTCCGCCACCTGCCCAGGTATGTGGCCTGCATCAGTATCCGGGCACAGCGGGGGGCGGACAACCCGGTGAAAGAAACCGCCAAGGCGGAAAAACTGACCCGTTTTGCTCACCATCTTTCCAGTCAGCTGGCAGCCCTGTCTGAAAAAACCTCCCCAGAAAAAGCACAAAAAGTGGAAGACTTTTTCTGGCTCCTGGAAGAATACAAAATCTCTGTTTTTGCCCCGGAAATAAAAACTGCTGTCAAGGTATCTGCCAAACGCCTGGACAAGGCACTGCTGAACCTGGCCACCATGATTTGAACCATGGTCCTGCCCGGCATTGGGAAAATCATCCGGATGGCTTGTTTTTCAACCGGTCTTTCACCTGTTTTTCCAGATGCTGGATCACCTGTGACAAAGCCCGGGTTTCCCGGATGGGACCGGAATGGTTCCATCCGGCTGCCAGGGCCTGATGTTTCTTATCACGGAACTGCTCCAGAGAGTCCACCAGGGTGTTCCAGGCAAACAGTTTCTGGAGCACATGCCGCTCCTCCGGGGTCAGGTCTGCTGTGTTAATGGTCTTTTTGTTTTCTGTTGTAATGATCATTTTTTCTTTGTTCCTGTGAACCGTCCTTTTTTCATCTGGACAGGATTTGTCAGCACGCCATTGCCGGGCTTCTGCTGGGAAACTATTGGTTTGGGCCTAAAGATATCAGAAAATAGGCTGTCGGTAAAACATTTGAAAAAAATACAGACCACTGGATATTTGCCATAGCAGCATGCACTTCTGCGGGGAGCCCCTACTCCATTGTTCGTATGCAAACCGGCCCCCGCAGACCTCGGGCCGGGCACAGGACACCACCAGGGGCGGTGCCCGGGAAAGGGTGCTGCTCAAAGCGATCGAAAATCCGGCATTCTTATGACAAATATCCAATCAGACATTACAGGCCTTGAAACCCGGCTGGAAATGCAGTAATCTGACAGGCACATTTTTTACAATTCTTCTTACAGGAAAAGGAACTGCTGCGTGTTCACTGAAACCATAACCTTTCCGGCCGCGTTTGCCGCAGGCCTGCTGTCGTTTTTGTCTCCATGTATCCTGCCTTTGATACCGGCCTATTTTTCCTTCATCACCGGTCTTTCTCTGGATGAACTCACCGCCGGCAGAGAGGAAACCAGAAAAAAAGTGATCCTGTCCACCCTGGCCTATGTGGCAGGATTTTCCTTTGTTTTTATCATGTTCGGGGCATCGGCCTCATTTCTGGGATCTGTTTTCACCGAGTACGCCTTTGTGATCCGTTACCTGGGCGGGGGTATCATCGTTATTTTCGGGCTGCACCTGCTGGGTGTCATCAATATCAGGGCGTTGTCCTTTGAAAAACGGGTCCATGTGAAACAAAAACCGGTGCACCTGCTGGGCACCTTTATCATCGGTATGGCTTTCGGAGCAGGCTGGAGCCCGTGTATCGGGCCTTTGCTGGGCAGTATCCTTATTGTGGCCGGCAACCAGGACACCCTTGCCAAAGGGGTATGGCTGCTGGCTGTTTACTCGGCAGGCCTGGCTTTGCCGTTTATTGTGATGTCTGTTTTTATCACCTCGATTATGGAATTCATGAAAAAAGCCACCCGGTTCATTGCGGTTATCAACAAGGCGGCCGGGGCACTGCTGATTCTCATGGGACTGCTCCTGATTTTTGACAAATTTCATTTACTGGTTGCCGCATAGACCGGATATCCTGCCATGACAAAAAATTCCAGACAGTTTACCAGCCTTATCATTGTCACCACCCTGGCCAAACTGCTGCTGAACACGGCCAGGCGGATGGTTTACCCCTTTGCCCCGGCCTTTGCCAGGGGACTCGGGGTGGACCTGGCCGCCATAACATCCGTGATCGCCCTTAACCAGGCTACTGCTGTCCTGGGGCCTGTGGGGGCATCCTTTGCCGACCGGTACGGCAACAAAAGACTCATCCTCATTGCCCTGGTGCTGCTGTGTCTGGGATGCTTTGCCGCAGGTATCGTTCCCCTGTACGGGGTCCTGGTGGTGAGTCTGTTTCTGGCCGGCCTGGCCAAAAGCATCTTTGATCCCAGCTTCCAGGCCTTTATCGGCACCCATATCCCCTTTGAACAGCGGGGAAAATTCATCGGTATCACCGAACTGGCATGGGCCGGGGCCACACTTTTGGGAATCCCCCTGGCCGGTCTGGTCATCCAGAAATTTTCCTTTCAGACCCCGTTTCTTGCCATCGGCCTTCTGGGGACAGCCTGTTTTTTTCTCATCCTCCGGCTCATGCCGGCAGACGGACCAGCAGACCGGCAAAACACCGCATCCGTTGCAATACTGGCAGAAAACTGGAAACAGATCATGAAAAACCGCCGGGTCCTGGGAATCCTGGGGTTTGCCTTTTTCATGGCCCTGGGATCCGACACCCTGTTTGTGGTTTACGGTGCCTGGCTGGAACAGTCCTATGGCCTGTCTCTGGCCGCCATCGGCCTTGGCACCATCCTCATCGGTATTGCCGAGGTGGCTGGCGAGGCCATCACCGCGTTCTTTTCCGACAGGGTGGGGCTGCTGCGCACCATTTTCATCGGCATGGTTCTGACGGCAGGGGCCTATTTTCTGCTGCCGGTTCTGGACCGCGGTGTCCCGTATGTGCTGGGGGGATTGTTTGTGGTATTTTTGTGCTTTGAATTCACCATTGTGACCGCCATGGGCCTGGCCACCGAACTGATGCCGGAGCTGCGGGCCTCCACCATGTCCGCGTTTTACGCTGTTGGAGGCCTGGGCCGGGTGGCAGGGGCATTTTGCGGGGGGATTATATGGTCCCATACCGGCATACCGGCCATCAGTCTCATTGCCGGTGGATGTACCCTGGCTGCCCTGGTATGCATGGCAGCCGGATTTGCCCGGTTTTCAAAACCATAAGCCAGTTTTTTTCGGAAACGGTTTCATGGTCACGGATACATTTTTTCCGGCAGGCCTGAAACCTGTTGCAGAACATCTTTTATGACAATGCCGCCCAAAAAATCCGGAAATCTGCTTGAGATATGCCGGCCACAGCCGGAGGGCGCTCTTTGCTGTCATGGCAGTCGGACCCGCCCGTCACCACCAGATGGTGTTTTTCTGCCCAGGACAGTAAAACAGCCTGGTGTTCTTTTGTATGCCCCGGATAGTACACTTCAATGCCTGCGATGCCGGCTGCCAGAAATTCGGGCAGAAGGGTTTTCACCGTGTCAAAGGGGGGCAGCACTTCTCTGTAATGGCCTTTTCCCGGGAAAGAACCGGCTGCTGGATGGGCCAGGACCGCCAGCAAATGCTGCTTTCTGATAAACGTTTCTGCTGCATCCAGACCGATGCCTGAAGGGAGGTAGGCAGGACTTTCATTGCCGATAATCCGGTTAATGGTGTTTTTGTCGGTGATGCCCATTTTTTCAGACAGGGCCAAAGCAAAATGCCGGCGGCTGGCATTGGTACTGTAGGAAGCTATGTCTTCAAACATAAGGTCCCGGTCCAGCACCGGATCAGAACCGGCAGGACCGAAAACAGCATTTATCTTTGCAATCCGTGCCCGGACAAGCTCTTCCCCCCGCCCATTGGCCATCAGGGCTTCAAAAGCATCCACAAAATGCTGATCAGACAGACGCTGAGGCAGAAAATAACACAAAAGATGCAGGGTGCCGGTGAAAAAAGAACGGTTGAACCGAATGGACAGCTCCACCCCGGGAACCACCTGGACACCGGCCGCATCTCCGGCTGCAAGGCCCGGATCAAGGCCTTTGAGGGTATCATGGTCAGTGATACCGATGGCAGACAGCCCGTATTTCTTTGCCAGGGCCACCAGCTCTTCTGGTGAAAAATCCCCGTCCGAGGCCAGGGTATGGTTGTGCAGATCTGCAAATACGGTACCGGTAATGGCTGGTCTTTCCAGGTTCGTGGTCATTTTTGTTTTCCTGTCAGTATTATTTTCAGCAGAGCATCATACTTGTCTGTAATTGTACAGCCCACCATTTTTTATAAAAAAATACAAGATATCATTTGATTTTTATCTGGTAAATGGTAGAAGAAAAAATCTAATTTTTGGAAATTTTTAGTAAAAATACCTTTTAATTTATAAAATGGATACGCATATGGATATTTTAAATGTACTTGGTAAAGTCACATCAGCGCAGGATGCCCGAAAAATCTTCACCCAACGCATGGACAGTGTTCAGCTGGGCCGCATCCAAAAAATTCAAAATCCGGACATCCTGAAACGACTTGCCAATGCCATTGTCATCTGTAATCCAGATAACATTTATATTAATACCGGCTCCCGGGAAGATCAACAATTCATCAGGAACCTGGCCCTGGAAACAGGAGAAGAAAGCCCTCTGGCCATGGAAAACCACACCATCCATTTCGACCTGCCCGGCGAACAGGGCAGGATCGTGGACAGAACCTTTTATATTGCCAACCCGGAAGATCATATCTCGTCTCTGGCCAACCGCATGAACCGGGAAAATGCCCTGGAAGATATCCAATCCAACATGACCGATATCATGAAGGGCATGACCATGATGGTGGGATTTTACATGCGGGGTCCGGTGGGATCACCCGTATCAAACCCGGCCCTGGAAATCACCAGTTCCGCCTATGTAAGCCACAGTGCCGAACTTTTGTACCGCAATGCCTATACTGATTTTGACAGAGAAGTGACCGCCCTGGGACATTTTTTCACCAATGTCCATTCCCAGGGGCTCAACCGGCCTGAAGACCTGCCCAATGCGCGGGTGTTCATGGACCGTCAGTACCAGACCACCTACAGTTTCAAATGCACGTATGCCGGCAATACCCTGCTGCTCAAAAAAGGCAACCACAGATTTGCCGTGGACAAAGCGGTTTACAAAAACCGGGGGGAAGAGCTGTCCGAACATATGTTCATCACCGGCATCAGGGGTGGAGAAGACCGGGTCACCTGGTTTGCCGGGGCAGCCCCTTCCGGATGCGGCAAAACCACCACAGCCATGGCCGGAAACCTGTTTGTGGGAGACGACCTGGCCCAGATGTGGATCGCAGCAGACGGCAGTATCCGGTCGGTCAATCCTGAAGCCGGCATTTTCGGCATTGTGGAGGATGTGAACCAGAAGGGAGATCCCCTGCTCATGAAAGTGCTGCGCCAGCCCGGCTACGAGGTGATCTGGTCCAATGTGCTCATAGATGAAAACAAGATTCCCCACTGGGTGGGAAACGATGAACCCCGTCCCCGGACAGGTTTCAATTTTCAAGGAGAATGGCATGCCGGCATGACAGATGATAAAGCGACTCCTGTGCCCATGTCTCATCCCAATTCCCGGTGCACCCTTCGCTCCACCTGTCTGGAAAATTATTCCGAAGAAGCGGAAAACCCTGCAGGTGTATTGACCAGGGTGTTTACCTACAGCGGCAGGGATGCCGATACCATGCCGCCTGTATGGGTGGCCCGGGATTCAGACCATGGGGTAGTCATCGGGGCCTGTATCGTATCAGCAGCCACTGCCACCGAGGTAGGTGCTGCTGGCATAAAACGCGCCCCCTGGGCCAATGCCCCTTTTATACCCGGGGCACTGGGAGATTATATGGAAGCCCAGTTCCAGTTTTTCGGAAACAAAAAAATCCAGAAACAGCACCAGCCGGTAATGGCGGGCCTGAATTATTTTCTCACGGAAAAATCCAGGGGAGGGGAATCAGACCGCCTGCTGGGGGAAAAAAAGGATGTCAAGGTCTGGCTGGCATGGTTGGAACGGTATGCCCACAATGAAGCCGGCTGCATCAAAACCCCCATCGGCAATCTGCCCCTTTACCAGGATCTGGTCCGGCTGTTTGAAAAAATCATTGACAAAGAATACCCGAAAGCGCTGTATGACCGTCAGTTTTCCCTGTATGTGGACAATATTGTCCAGCGCATTGATTTACAGGAAACCGCCTATGCCAAAGAAGCGGGTATTCCCGGCCGGCTGTTCGAGATTCTGGCACAACAAAAAGAACAGCTGCTGGCATGGAAACAGACAAAAGGGGCGATCATCCTCCCTGATGATTGCCATTAGACAAAATATCCGGATATTTTTTAAAGACATTCTTAAAATAAGATCCGGATATTTGCTTATTTTATCAATTTTACTTGATTTTGTTAACCTTATTATACTAAAAGGAATATTTACCATTCAACAAAAATCAAAATATATAATTGCAGCCGGATGCTGCTGAAAATATGTTTTATGACAACAGGAGGAAGCAATGGCAAAAATTGTCGCCCGTGAGGAAATGGCCCAGGGGACCATCGTAATGAATGAGATCGATGCCCCCCGCATATCCCGCAAAGCAAAACCCGGCCAGTTTGTAATTCTGCAGGCCGATGAAACCGGAGAACGTATTCCGCTGACAATGGCGGACACCAACCCTGAAAAGGGCACCATCACCATAATTTACATGGTGGTGGGCAAATCAACCGCCCGCTTCAAGGAACTGCAGGCAGGAGATGAATATTTTGCCCTTATCGGGCCGTTGGGAGCCCCAACCCATATCGAAAATTTCGGCAAAGTGGTGTGTGTGGGCGGCGGCACAGGAATCGCAGTGCTCCATCCCATTGCCCGGGCATTGAAACAGGCCGGCAACGAGGTTACCACCATCCTGGGTGCCAGGAGCTATGATCTGCTGATCATGGAAGACAAAATGCGCGCAGTATCTGATCATTTTCACATCTGCACTGATGACGGGTCCCATGGCCACCACGGCTTTGTCACTGATGTATTAAAGGATGTGCTGGAAAAAGATGATATCAACCTGGCTGTGGCCATAGGCCCCATTCCCATGATGAAATTCTGCAGCCTGATCACCAAAGAATATAATGTTAAAACCTTTGTGAGCCTGAACCCCATCATGGTGGACGGCACCGGCATGTGCGGGTGCTGCCGCGTATCTGTGGGAGGAGACACCAAGTTTGCCTGTGTGGACGGCCCGGAATTCGACGGCCACAAAGTGGATTTTGATGAACTGGCCAAGCGCCTGGCATCCTATCTGGACGAAGAACGCACCAGCATGGAAGCCTTTGAAGAATGCAAAGCACAATAACAACACCCAACCGGTTGGTTATACGGAGGAATAAATGGCAGATAAAAAGAAAAAAATAGACCGGGCCCGGATGCCTGAACAGGACCCGGATATCAGACGAAGAAATTTTGAAGAAGTCCCTCTGGGACTGGACAGTGACATTGCCATGCTCGAGGCAAGCCGGTGTCTGCAGTGTAAAAAACCGCTCTGTGTAGAAGGATGCCCTGTATCTGTTGATATACCGGGCTTCATCGAAAAGATCGCAAAGAATGATTTTTCAGGCGCTGCAAACAGACTATGGGAAAGAAATGCCCTGCCGGCTGTGTGCGGCCGGGTATGCCCCCAGGAAGAGCAATGCGAGGGCAGATGTATCCTGGGCAAAAAAGACAAACCGGTGGCCATCGGTTATCTGGAACGGTTTGCCGCAGATTATGAGCGCAGGAACGGCTCCGGCGGCATACCGGAAGTGGCGGAAAAAACCGGCAAAAAAGTGGCGGTTATCGGTTCCGGTCCATCAGGTCTTACTGTGGCAGGAGACCTGCTCATCAAGGGACATGATGTCACCATTTTCGAGGCATTTCACAAACCCGGCGGTGTACTGGTCTATGGTATCCCCGAATTCAGGCTGCCCAAGGAAATCGTGGCATCTGAGGTGGCCACCCTGGAAAAGATGGGTGCCAACATCGCCTGCAACTCCGTGGTGGGGGCATCTGTCACCATTGATGAACTGTTTGAGGAAGGATATGACGCTGTGTACATCGGTGTGGGAGCAGGTCTGCCCCGGTTTATGAACCTGCCCGGTGAAAACCTTATCGGCATCTATTCGGCCAATGAATATTTGACCCGCACAAACCTTATGAAGGGCTATCTGTTCCCCAAATACGACACCCCCATTGCCAAGGGCAAAAATGTGGTGGTTCTGGGAGCCGGCAACGTGGCCATGGACTCAGCCAGAACCGCCATGCGATTAGGGGCGGAGTCGGTAAAAGTGGTGTACAGACGGTCCAGAGAAGAGATGCCGGCCAGAGAGGAAGAACTCCACCATGCCCAGGAGGAAAAGATCGAATTTGTGCTGCTCACCAATCCCACCCAATTTTTCGGGGATGAAAACGGCCGGGTCACGGGCATGGAGTGCCTGAAAATGGAACTGGGTGAGCCGGACGATTCCGGCAGAAGGCGGCCGGTGCCCATCGAGGGATCTGAATACCGCATTGACTGCGATCTTGTGGTGGTGTCCGTGGGCTCCAATGCCAATCCGCTCTTGACCAATGCCACCCCGGACATGTCATTGAACAAATGGGGCAATATCGTGGCTGATCCGGTTACCGCCAAGACCACCAAAAAAGGGGTCTGGGCCGGCGGCGACATTGTCACCGGTGCAGCCACAGTGATCCTGGCCATGGGGGCCGGCCGGGCTGCAGCCAACTCCATGCATGATTATCTGACCATGGGGTGGTAACTATTCAGACATAAACTTTCAAATATAAAAAAGACAAGTACCGGGGACTGGCTGCAAGCCAGTCTCCGGTACTTTTTTTCACGGCAATTCATTTCACAGCCATTCTAAAAAAGTTTTTGATTCTTTCTGTTTTGCCTGTGAAAAGACACTCACGCAGGCGCGATAAACACCTTATGGTCCACCAGGGACAATGAGTGGATATGGCCTTTGACAAATTTCTGCTCCCCGAAAATAGAAACCAGGCGGATGCCGTCTTCATCCGGCTCCACCTTGTCAACCGCTTCCATGATCAGAGTCTGGGTACCGTTTTCCGTAAAATATGCGTTTGCTTCACACATGTCTGAATCTCCTTGCATTACATCATATAAAAGACAGATGGGATGCCATAAGCTCATCCACCAGCATGGGCAG
>JAWOEP010000264.1:0-4151 GCA_046482705.1 Desulfotignum sp. | reverse complement strand
GGGTTTGGAATGGAACCCTAAAATAGACAGGGTATATATTTCAAAAAATTCATCAAACGTGCCGATGCCCCCCGGCAGGACCACAAATCCGTCAGACAGTGCCACCATCCGGGTCTTTCTTTCATGCATGGTAGGAACCACATGCAGATGTGTCAGTCCGGGATGGAAAATTTCCTTGTCCCGCAGCGCCTCGACTGTCACACCGACCACCCGGCCGCCCGCCTTGAGCGTGCTGTCTGCCAGCAGTTTCATCAGTCCTGTGTTGGATCCGCCATATACACATGTCAGATTGTGTGCAGCCAGTTCTCTGCCCATTTCTTCGGCTGCTCTGGCATACACCGGGTCAGCAGCAGGACTGGAGCCCAAAAAAATACAGATCGCATCCATGGTTGTTTCCACCATCTATGAAAGTTTTAAGTTAATATCTGACGGCTGACTGATGCCGGCTGTCTTCAGGTATACCCTCCCTGATGTGTAATACAGTAAAATTGCTTGAATCAAAAATAGCATACCATTTTTGATTCGGAAACCATCAATTTTCCGGGGCCTGCCGGCAGCAGGTCCGGCATCAGAACCGGGGATCCTTTTTTGTAACCATCATGGCCTGAGAGACCACAACAAATGGTTCTCCCCGGCAATTGCCCAGACTGCTTTAATTTGATATATTCTGAAGGCCATGTTTTTTATCGGTTCATGGCAACATGGAACCCAAACAGCCGGATCATTCGGATCATTCAGAACCGGTGTTGCAGGTATAAAGGATTAATGGAAAAATGTCCGGCTGAAAAAGGACCATTCAGAACGGGTGGTCCAGGAGATCCTGCTGATTGCAGCAGGTCAGAGACCGCGGTTATGTGGAATCGAAAAGGCTGTGGCAGACCGGTTTGATCAAGACCTCCAGGGTGGCAGCCACTCACACCACGGGGCTTGTCCAGCATGCCATGTCAATTTACTGCATGGATTTTAAACGGTTTCGAATCTGTTCAATTCGTTTCCTGTTCACACCAAAATCCCAATATCCCGCCCGGGCGGCGGATCGGACATGGATGGTGGTTTTTGTTGATTTTGTGTCCGGAAAATAAAATTCTACATCATCAACAAATTTAAATATCTTGGAGAAAAACTTGGCTCTGATGTAATTGTCTTCAGCGGTGATAATTTTTGATCGGTTGAATTCTTTGAGGATTTTTAAAATCTGATTTCGTGCCTCGGATGGTGTCCCTGAAATCTGTATTGGTTCAATAAAATGTTTTTTGTCTTTTGCCTGACTGTTCACACAATTCGGTGAAGCTGGGCATTGTGCAAGTTGGCCATTTTCAATTCCCAGTTTCGACACTTTTCCTGCACACCCGGTTAAAAGTAATAAAACCGTCAGAACAATGTGAATCTGCTTTTTCATTGTCTTTTTTCCTTATTTTTTGCAGAACATTTACCATTCACGGACTACCTGTCATGTTTTTTGCCTGCTGCGTAGAGGAAATTGCTCCGCTTTTTCTGTTAAAAGGGGTTGCAAACCAATGGAAAACTGCTGCTCTATCCTTGTATAGTAAAAAGAGTTCAAAAATGCAATAGGGGAAAGCCCCTGATTTTTATGGCTGTTTTACGTTGAAACGAACGGGTTGAGCAGCTTCTTTCATGCATGGCGGGTACCACATGCAGCTGAGTCAGTCCGGGATAAGGGATTTTGACAAGCCCTGCGGATTGTATTATAAAACAGATTTTTTTATGCAATATTTGGAGACATCATGCAGACAGGAAAAATCAGTCAGCGTATCAGAACATATATGGATAAACGCGGCATGGATCTGAAAGGTCTGGCAGAACAGACCGGGCTTTCCGTGCCGTTTCTGGAAAACATGCTTGTTGAAAATGTGTACCCGCCCCTGGGGCCGCTGATGAAGATCGCCAGGGCCTTGGGGGTGCGGCTGGGCACCTTTCTGGATGACCAGGGAAAGGCCGATCCCTTTATTGTGCGGCACAGCACCCGGGCTGCGGAGTTCAGCGTATCTGCTGTTTCCGGCAAATCCCCGGCCCTGAATTTCTATGCCCTGGGCACAGGCAAGATGGACCGGCACATGGAACCGTTTTTCGTGGAGATCCTGCCGGAATCGGCCGAAGAAAAGACCTTGTCCTCCCATGAAGGAGAAGAGTTCATCGTGGTGATCCAGGGACAGATCGAGGTGATCTACGGCAAAGACACCCATATCCTGGGACCCGGGGATTCCATTTACTACAACTCCATCGTGCCCCATTACGTGAGCTGTCACGGGGATGAAAAAGCCGCTATTCATGCGGTCATCTACATACCGGAATAACCGGGGAGGTCTCATGGAAACAGGTACAGGTTTGCGGGAAATTACCCTTGGGAAGCTTCTGGATGAAACCGTGGCACAATTCGGTGACAACGATGCCCTGGTGTATGTGGACAGAGATTTTCGCCTCACCTATCGGCAGTTAAAGGATCTGGTGGACGAGATGGCAAAGGGTCTCATGGCCCTGGGCGTGAAAAAAGGGGAAAAGGTGGCGGTGTGGGCCACCAACATTCCCTACTGGGTAACACTCCAGTTTGCCACCGCCAAAATCGGGGCTGTGCTGCTCACGGTGAACACCAATTACAAGAGCGCGGAACTGGCCTATCTGCTCAGGCAGTCAGAGGCGGAAAATCTTTTCATCATTGACGGATTCCAGGACACCGATTACGTGAACACGGTGTATGAGCTGGTGCCGGAGCTGAAAACCTGCCAGCGGGGCAACCTGAAGAGTGACGAATTTCCCTGTCTCAAACGGGCAGGGTTCCTGGGCCAGGAAAAGCACCGGGGCATGTATACCATTCCTGAAATCCGGTCCCTGGCCGTGATGGTGGGAGATGACCAGTATGCCCGGCGGCAGAAAACCCTGTCCCCTCACGATGTGGTGAACATGCAGTACACCTCGGGCACCACCGGGTTTCCCAAGGGGGTGATGCTCACCCATTACAATATCGGCAACAACGGGTACTGGATCGGGGAAAACCAGAAATTTACGGAAAACGACCGGGTATGCCTGCCAGTGCCCCTGTTCCACTGTTTCGGGTGCGTGCTGGGGGTTCTGGCAGCAGTGAACCACGGGGCCTGCATGGTGATACTGGAAGGGTTCGACCCGGTGATGGTCATGACATCCGTGGAAAAGGAACGGTGCACAGCCCTGTACGGGGTGCCCACCATGTTCATTGCGCTGCTGGACCATCCCCTGTTTGACAAGTTTGATTTTTCATCGCTCCGCACCGGGATCATGGCCGGGTCCAACTGCCCGGTGCATGTGATGGAACAGGTGATCCTCCGGATGCACATGACCGATATCACCATCTGCTACGGGCTTACGGAAGCCTCGCCTGTGGTGACCTACACCCGCATCGATGACGATATCCGGCTGCGGGTGGAAACCGTGGGCCGGGCACTGCCCCACATCGAAGTCAGGATCACGGACCCGGAAACCGGGAAAAGCCTGGCACCCGGGCAGCAGGGAGAGATCTGCTGCAAAGGTTACAGCATCATGAAAGGGTATTACAACAATCCTGCAGCCACCAGAAAAGCCATTGATGCAGACGGCTGGCTGCACACCGGGGATCTGGGAGTCATGGATGAACAGGGCAACCTGTCCATCACGGGCAGGCACAAGGACATGATCATCCGGGGCGGGGAAAACATCTATCCCCGGGAGATCGAAGAATTTCTCATCCGCATGGACGGGATCCGGGATGTGCAGGTGGCGGCCGTGCCCAGTGAAAAATACGGGGAAGAGGTGGGGGCGTTCATTATTCCCAGAGACGGGGCAGATCTTCAGCCCAGCGATGTCATTGATTTCTGCCGGGGAAAGATCAGCCGGTACAAGATCCCCAGGTATGTGCATTTTGTGACCGATTATCCCATGACCGCGTCCGGCAAAATCCAGAAATACAAACTCACGGAAATGGCGGAACAGATCTGGCCGGAAAGGCGGTGAGGTGATCTGCATGAAACGGTTTGTGTGCATGGCCCTGGTTCTGTTTTTGTGCAGCATTGCTGTGGACCGGTCCCGGGCGCAGCCGGCGCAATCTCCCGGGCAGCAGCTGCAGGAGACGGTTGAAAAGGTAACCGCGATTCTCACCCGGTTGACAGATGATTCCCGGAATG
>JAWOEP010000241.1:0-3147 GCA_046482705.1 Desulfotignum sp. | reverse complement strand
GGCACAAAAAAGGGTGGAAGCCAGGATGCGCCTGCGGGACCAGGGCATGTCCCATTGTTTTAACAAGGAACTGTTAAGACGGTTCATTCTGACCATCAACAGTTCAGACAGCTTTGATCTGTCAGGCCTGTTGTGATTTTGTCCATAATTTTCAGGCAGCAGCTTGCCTGGAAGCCGGGTAGCCCGCCTGTGTAACAGCCGCAACTGCCTGATCCACCAGGCTGTCTTCGGCAACAGAAAAAGAAGCTTTCTTTCCGGAAAGGTCCACAACAACATCAGAAATGCCGGCAATCTCATCCAGTGCCTTTTTGACCATGCCTGAGCAATGGCTGCAGCTCATATTGTTTACGGTTATGGTGACCTGTGACATAATATTTTCTCCTTGAAAAAAAGTTTTCCCAAACACATGTTTACACAAAAGGCTGTTTTGTATTACAGGGTTTTTTTGGTTAAATCCCATGCAAAATTATGTAAAACACTGGTACTGTGAAACTGGACTAAAAATAAGTGAATTTGCCTGTTTGTCAATTATCCAGGTTTCAGGTTCAAGGTTTATCTTGATCTGTTCATGGGCTCTGACCTGTGGTATAGTGGTTTTTTAAAAATTCAGACGTAAGGAAAAACACGTGATACAATTAACCGGTGCCCAGCGCAAATATCTGCGGGGGCTTGCCCACCATTTAAACCCCGCCGCCCTGGTGGGCCAAAAAGGGGTGACTCCGGCCCTGCTGGAAGAAATTGAAACCGCACTGGATGCGGCTGAACTGATTAAAATTAAATTTGTGGACCACAAGGACAAGGAAACCAAAACCAGCCTTCTGGATGACATTGTCCGGCAAACCCATAGCTGTCCGGCAGGCATGGTCGGCCATGTGGCTGTACTTTTCCGGCACCACAAAGATCCTGAAAAGCGCAGGATAAATCTGCCCTGAAAAAGCGGTTTTTTTGTGAGGGGGTCACCATCAGGAGGGGTCACCCGTTTTCTACTAAAAATAAGGATGATATTTACACATGAAGGTTGGCATCATCGGCCTGCCCCAGGCAGGCAAGAAAACTTTGTTTCAGATTTTAACGGGAAATGAGATCACTGATTCGGCAAAGGCATCCAAACCAATCCCCGGGGCTGCTGATATTCTGGATTCCCGGTTCAACGCCCTGAAAGAGATGTATGCACCCAAAAAGCAGGTGCAGGCGCGCCTGGATCTGGTGCTGCTGCCCAAACTGGAGGCTGAGACCATATCCAGAGGAGATATTTTCAAGGACATTGCTGACATGGATGCCATCTGCCATGTGATCCGGGCATTTGAAGATGATGCCATCTACCATGTCTCCGGTTCTGTGAATGCATTCCGGGATTTTGAAGCGGTGAATGCGGAACTGCTCATGCATGACCAGATTTTTGCGGAAAAAAGAATCCAGCGCCTGGAAGAGGAAGTGAAGAAAATAAAGGATGAGACCCGGCAAAAAGAGCTGGAACTCATGCTCCGGATCAAAGACCATCTGGAGCAGGAAGCCCCTCTGCGGCTGATGGCATTGACCGGGGATGAAGAAAAAATGATCCGCAGCTATCCGTTCATCACCAGGAAAAAAATGGTAATTGCCGTGAATGTGGCGGAAGAGGATCTGGTCAGCCGGGATCTGCTGGCCGGATTCAAAGACAGCTGTGACAGCCAGGCCATCGCAGCCATGATGGTGTCGGCCAAGGTGGAGGCCGAGATTGCCCTGCTGGATACAATAGAGGAAAAACAGGAGTTTCTGGAGGATCTGGGCATTGCGGAAACCGCACTGGAAAAACTCACCCGCCTGTGCCTGCAGTCCTTGAACCTGATCTCCTTTTTTACCGTTGGAAAAGACGAGGTCCGGCAGTGGCTGGTACGCCAGGGCAGCACCGCACCCAGGGCCGCCGGGGTGATCCATTCAGATCTGGAAAGGGGATTTATCCGGGCAGAGGTGTTTTCCTATGAAGATCTCATGGCACTGGGATCGGAAGCAGCCCTGAAAAAAAGCGGCAGATTTTATGTGGAAGGCAAGGACTATATTGTCACGGACGGGGATATTTTAAATATCCGGTTTTCCGTGTGACCATTTTTCGGGGCGAACCCGTTTTATTCCGGTGCATTGCCGTGGGCCTCGGTCAGGCGCTGTTTCAGGTATGCGATTTCATCGGCATCATATGCATCCAGGTCAAAGCAGTATCCGTCTTCTCCCAGCAGGCCTCCCGGGATGAGGTCACCAGTCTCTTCCGGGTCTGTGATCATGTCCCCGTAAAAACAGATGGACAGCCATCTTTCTTTTGGGTTGTCATCAATGACATCCACCATGGCAAAAAGAGCCCGGCTTTTCTGTTCCTGGTGCCGGGGCCGCACAGAATAGCTCACATTGGGCCGGGCCACAAATGCAAGTTCAGTCTTTTCAAGGGCTTTCACATGGGCAAGCAATTCCTCAAAAGCCTGTTTGATACGGGTGTCGTTGTCCTTCCAGTCTGCAATAAATTGGCCAAGTTCCGTCATTTTTTATTCCTTTATGTGTTTGAGAATGTGTCCGAGTTCAGGGAAGATCAAGGCGTTGCAGGCAAGTTTGCATGCCTTTATGCTGCCGGGGATGCAGAACACCACCGTGTTTTTCATGATGCCGGCTGTGGCCCGGGACATGATGGCTGCTGAATCGATTTCCTCAAAAGACAGCTGGGTAAACAAGGGGCCGAATGCGGTGAGGTGTTTTTCAAAAAACGGCTGCACCGCTTCTATGGTCACATCTTTGGGGCTGATGCCGGTACCGCCGGTCATGATAACCGCATTGGGGGAAATCTTGTCGATGACATGGGTCAACAACTCCTGGATGGCACCTGTATCATCGGTAACGGTCTGATGGATCACCACCTCGTGCCCTTCTTTTTTTGCCTGTTTTTTAATCCAGGCCCCGCTTTTGTCATCTGACAGCTTCCGGGTGGTGGACACGGAAAGCACGGCAATGCAGATCTCTTTTATGCCTGCCTTTTTATGTTCCATGGTGCTCATTTTTCGATTTCCTTGAATACCAGATCCTGGTTGTCATCTCACGGCGAGGTCCTGATAGATAAGCTGCAGCAGGGTCGATTTGCCGCTGCCGGATTCACCGACGACACCGAGTATCTCATCGTCTTTGACC
>JAWOEP010000446.1:0-3758 GCA_046482705.1 Desulfotignum sp. | reverse complement strand
ACAGGAACTTACCGACCAGGCAAAGACCCGTTTGCAGCGCTACCTGGGCAGCCATATCTCCAAAGAAAAATTACACTGGCAAATGATGCGCCTGGCCATGATGTCCGTAGCTGATACAGTGATCATCCCCCTCCAGGACATTCTCGGTCTGGGTCCTGATGCCCGCCTGAACCAGCCGGGGGGTGCACAGGACAACTGGCAGTGGCGGCTGCCAAAGGAAAAATTGACAAAACAGCATGCCGGATGGCTCAAAAGGTCACGGCTGCCTATGGCCGGTGCCGGACCTTTTGAGGCTGGTCTTAATTTTTGATCAGGTGCGCATAAAAATCCATGGTCTGACGGGCAATACTGGCCCATGAAAATTGATTTTCAACTCTTTTACGGGCAGCCGCCCCCATTTGCGCCCTTTTTTCCGGGGCCTGTATCAGGGTGTTGATGGCAGCAGCCAGATCTGCGGCATAGATTTCCGGTCTTTTGGGTTCTGCATCTTCCTGTGCTTCAAAGGGAACAAGCAGCCCGGTTTCCTGATGGACCACCACTTCCGGAACACCCCCGACAGCTGCTGCCACAACCGGGGTATTGCAGGCCCCGGCCTCAAGGTTGATGATACCAAAGGGTTCATACACTGACGGGCAGACAAAAACTGCGGCATGGCTGTAAAGGACCGGCAGGTCCTGCAAAGGAACAGTTTCAGAAACCCAGATAATGTTTCTGCCCGTTTCCTGTTGGGCTTTTTTTACCAGGCTTTCCATTTCCCGGGCAATTTCCTGGGTATCAGGGGCGCTGGCACACAGCACTGTCTGTACCCCAGTGTCAATCAGGGAAATGGCCCGGATCAAATGCATGATCCCTTTTTGCCGGGTAATCCTGCCCACAAACAGAATATAGGGTTTGTCCGGATCAATACCGTAAGATTTCAGGGTTTCCGGCCGGAAAGTTTCACAAAAAAGACGGGTATCCACCCCGTTATGGATAACCCGGATTTTTTCAGGGTGAACAGGGTAAAGATCCATCACATTCTGCTTCATGGTTTCAGACACCGCAATAATGCCGTCTGCATTGGACAGAGCTGTTTTTTCCAGCCAGCAGGTGGCATGGTAGCTGTCTCCGAGCTGGTCTTTTTTCCAGGGGCGGTGGGGCTCCAGAGAATGGGTGGTGACCACCAGTGGGGCCTGGAGAATCTCTTTGAGCAGGCACCCGGCCATATAGGTATACCAGGTATGGCAGTGGATCACGTCTGCAGCAGCTGCATTCCCGGTCATGAGGGCATTGCGCACCAGGGTGTCGACCAGTCTGGGCCGCTGCAGTTCAGATGCCCGGGGATTTACTCCGGGCACACCTGATACCCGCAGATGGGGATCACCACTTTTCTGGTCCCCGAAACACAGGACATCAAAACTATGTTCGCCCGGAGACAAAGCAGCCATCTCCCGCACCAGGTGTTCAACATGCACCCCTGCCCCGCCGTAGATATGGGGGGGATACTCATTGGTCAGAATCAAAGATTTCATGGGTTATTCCTTTATTTTGGGGATAAGACAGGGGAAGCGGCACTTTGTTCCGGTTCCTTTTTTTTAAGAAAAACAACCCCCAGAGGCGGCAGCACCAGGTTCAGGGAAAAGGGAAACCCGTGTGCCGGTACCGGAGATGTCTCAATCTGTCCCAGGCTCCCCTGGTTGCTGCCCCCGTATTCAGATGCATCACTGTTGAGACATTCTTTCCAGATGCCCTCCCCGGAAACCCCCAGCCGGTAATTGGGGCGCGGTATGGGGGTAAAATTACATACAGCAATAATTTCATCCATGGCGGTTTTGCCGAACCGTATAAGACTGAGAGTGGACTGGTGCACATCATGGCAGTCAATCCATTAAAATCCCTGAGAGGAAAAATCATTTACATGCATGGCAGTGGTGCGCCGGTAAAACTGATTCAGATCTTCGATCCACCGCTGAAGCCCCTTGTTGAAAGAATTTTTCAGCAGATGCCAGTCCAGGCTCTTGTCATGGTCCCATTCCCGGCTCTGGCCGATCTCGCCTCCCATGAAAATAAGTTTTTTGGCGGGCTGGGCATACATGTATCCGAACAGCAGCCGCAGATTGGCAAACCTGCGCCATTCATCTCCGGGCATTTTACCCAGCAAAGACCCTTTTCCGTGAACCACTTCGTCATGGGACAGAGGCAGCACATAGTTTTCATTAAAGGCATATATCATCCGGAAAGTGAGTTTGTCATGATGATAGCTGCGGTGAATGGGGTCCCTGGACATGTAGGCCAGAGTATCGTGCATCCATCCCATGTCCCACTTCATGTCAAAGCCCAGTCCTCCCAGGTGCACCGGTCTGGAAACCATGGGCCAGTCAGTGGATTCCTCGGCAATGGTGAGTGTACCCGGGAATTTCTCGTGGACAACCTCGTTGAATTTCCGGAGAAAGGCAACCGCTTCCAGGTTTTCCCGGCCCCCGTATTTGTTGGGGACCCACTCGTCTGCCTTGCGGGAATAATCCAGATAAAGCATGGAGGCAACCGCATCAACCCGAAAGCCGTCTATGTGATATTTTTCCAGCCAGAACAGGGCGCTGCTGATGAGATAGGACATGACCTCATTGCGGCCGTAATTGAAAATCAGACTTTTCCAGTCAGGATGAAATCCTTTGCGCGGATCCTCGTGTTCAAAAAGATGGGTGCCGTCAAAATACCCCAGCCCGTGCTCATCACTGGGAAAATGGGAGGGAACCCAGTCCAGGATCACACCGATACCTTTTTGGTGCAGGCAGTCCACCAGATACATGAAATCCCGGGGCGTGCCAAAACGGCTGGTGGGGGCAAAATAGCCCAGGCATTGATATCCCCAGCTCCCGTAAAAAGGATGTTCCATCACCGGCAGAAACTCCACATGGGTAAACCCCATCTGCAGCAGGTAGTCCGGCAGCTTTTCAGCCAGTTCCCGGTATGTTGGAAACCGGTTTTTTTCCTCAGGCACCCTGATCCAGGAGCCCAGGTGCATTTCATAAATGGTCATGGGCGCAGATTTCATCTCAGTATTGCTGCGGTTTTCCATCCAGGCGGCATCCTGCCATTCATGGGACAGATCCCAGGTCACAGATGCGGTCCGGGGGGACAGTTCCGTGTAAAAACCAAACGGATCGGTCTTGTCCACCTCATAGCTGTTCTGGGTGGAACAGATATGATATTTATACAGGGTTCCAGAGGGGATGCCGGGAATGAAGCCCTCCCAGATACCGGAACTTTGCCTGGGGGCCAGAGGATGCTGTTGGGTATCCCAGTTGTTGAATGATCCTGCGACAGACACTGCCCGGGCATTGGGTGCCCATACGGCAAAATAAAATCCCTGCTGTCCGTTTTTTTCCACAGGATGGCTTCCCAGTTTGTCATACAGACAAAAATGGTTTCCCTCATTGAACAAAAACACGTCATCTTCGGTCAGCAGGCTGATATCATGGCGTATCTGTGTTTTCAGGTCCGGATTGGACATATGTGGTCCTCCATCAATTTTATGTTTCATTTAATAAATGTTCGATTCCCTTGAGGGGTATGATGATCCACTCAGGCCGGTTGTTCATTTCATAACCGAGTTCATACACGGCTTTTTCCATGAGATAGGCCTGCAAAAGCACCCCCATCTCCTCCTGGGTGTCTGGAAGAAACCCGGCATCCGCACTTCTTACCAGATATTCACCCAGATATTGCGCACTCACCCACAGCCGCCATTCTTCTGCTTTGGCTGCCATGGTTTCCCG
>JAWOEP010000353.1:0-3195 GCA_046482705.1 Desulfotignum sp. | reverse complement strand
CTGGACTGCATAATTGGTGCGTTGAACACATCATCACCATCAGTGCCGGTCAAAATGTCCTGACCGTCAGTGAGCGTGAAAGTTTCGTCCGGCACCACGGGGGGCACAACCAGACCGTCCACAGCCTGTTTGGCTGCAAGCACGCTGGCGTCATCATCGGTCACGTTCAGCCCGTCCGGGCCGAATGAGGTGACAACCGCATAATCTTCAGGGGTGTCTTCCACGGTGTCCGCCATGTAGTTGGACACTTCCACCCGGTTCATGAACTGATTGTAGGCAGCGTTGGTGACGTCATCTTCCGCATCATAGTTGTCGCCATCAGGCCCGTAGGAATCGATCACTTCCACGAGGGTGGCAACCACTTCACCGCGGGTGGCACCATCTGCCAGCTGACCGACCCAGAAGGCGATGCCTTCTTCGTCGTCTTCAACCGTCTTGTTGAGGGTGTTCAGGTAAATGTGTTCGATGAATGCCTGGTCTGAATCCAGGCTCTCACCAAAATACGCCAGCGCATCATCCGTGGCGAGCATCTCGTCTGCAACAGCGGCCATGTCATCAAATCCCTGCCAGAAAAGATTGCCTTCTCCTTCAGAGGCCCGATTAAAAATTGCCACGTACAGTTTTGATACCTGTGTCTGGGTTAATGCCATGTTTTTTCTCCTTTTTTAACCTTAAAGTTAATACTGCTTTCCATGCACACACATGTGCGGCATAAAAAGCGCTCCATGTTCCTTCTTCGGATAAAATCAAAGCAATTTTTATGCCACAGGAAGGATACTGCCGGTTTCCTGCCATGGAACCCTCCAGGTATCCTTAATCTGTTACCATACCATTTTTCCGGTGAATTGCAACTTATTTTGTGTATTTTCTGATACGGTCCACCGGTTTTTCCAGGTACCGGACCCCGGCATACGCGATCAGGGTGGACCCAATGGTCACCGCAGCGATATGGATCCCGGTGCCCGGTGTGCTCAGGTCCAGGTGGTCCAGCAGCCAGATGACCAGAAAATGGGCCAGGAACACGCCGTAGGACAGTGCGCCCAGCAGGGCGTTATACGGCAGGATGATCCGGGTTCTGCCCAGAAAAAATACCAGGGGAATCCCCAGGATAAGCCCCAGACCGGTTTCTCTGACATACACCGCCATGAATGGGGCCCGGGTGAAAACAATCCAGCAGAAAACCGCCATGACCGCCCACAACCCCCAGGGAAACCAGACATTGATGTTTTTAATGTGCAGGGGCTGGTGCCGGGATCTCTGGATGCAGGCACCGGCGGCAAACATGAAAAACACCCCGAATATGAGGCGGTATCCGAAATAATCCGGATGGATCACGTTGAAATTGGCCAGCATGTACACGACAAAAGACCCTGAAATGAGCATCAGATGCCACCGTCTGGAACACAACGCCAGCGGCAGAAGCGCATAGGCCTGCACCTCCGCGCCCAGAGACCAGGCCGTGGGAATCAAAGCCCAGGACGGGTCTGTGAGAATGGTGGTGTCCAGTACCATATAATAGTTGACCGGCACCACCAGCAGGTTGCCCAGCAGCCGGAACACCGAGTACCGGGGATCCCCGTACCCGGTGAGCCACAGAAACACCAGGGTCAGGCCGGTCAGGTACAGGTACATGGGCATGATGCGCAGCAACCGGTCCCGGTAGAAGATCCCCAGGCGCCATCGGCCTTTGGGCAGGACATTGTCCCACAGATGGGAAACCACATGGCCGGCCAGCAGGTAAAAGATCACCACGGCGGTGACCCCGGGATTCATATGAAAAAACCGGACATCCACATGGGAAATTAAAACAAAAAAAGCCAGGATAAATCTCAGGTATCCAAACATGCACACGCCTTTTTTCTGGTCATATGTGTCCATTTCCGGTTTGATCTGACCAGGCTTTTGCATTCAGGGGTTATGGACGGGTATCCTTCGTAAGCCAGGGGATTTTTCAACCGTTCCGTAAATTAGACAGGAACCGGTTTTTTGTCAACAACCAGGATCAAAAACAGCGGAAGACAGAACATATGTCAGCACATGCGGTGAAATCCGGAAGACCCTCTGGACACGGCATGAGAAATACGATAAGAACAACATCACAGGGGCTGGTACAGGCAGTATGCCCGAGAAAAAAGGAGGCAGTCGATCCATTGGCGGTATTTGAATACAGCGCGCTGAACACAAAGGGGAAAAAAAACACCGGACTGGTGGATGCGGACAGTCTGTGGGGTGCCCAATCCAAACTGCGGGGTCAGGGCCTGTATCCGGTGTCCCTGACCCAGGTCCGATCCACGGCCGATGACCGAGGCCGGAAAACCCGGGCCGGCCTGAGCGCATTCAGTGCCTTTTTCAACATCCGGTCCACAGATGTCGCCATAGCCACCCGGCTGATGGCCACCCTGCTGTCGGCCGGATTTCCCCTGGTCAAGGCCGTGGGAACGGTGACCGGCCAGGTCCGTTCCCGGGCGCTTGAAAAAGTGCTGTCCCGGGTCAAGGATGCGATTGAAGAGGGCAGCAGTTTTGCCGATGCCCTTAACCTCTATCCCAATGTGTTTTCCCCGGTCTATGTGAACATGGTGGCGGCGGGTGAATCATCCGGAACCCTTGAGGTGGTCCTGGAACGGCTGGCGGATTTTGCCGAACGCCGGGAGGAAACCCGGAAAAAAATTCAGGCGGCACTGGCCTATCCCATGATCATGTCTGTGGTGGCGGTTCTGGTCCTGGTGATTCTGTTGACCTATATCGTACCCGGCATCATCCAGATTTTTACCGATATGAACCAGGCCCTGCCGCTTCCCACACAGATCCTGGTCCAGGTGAGTGATTTTTTCACCCGGTTCTGGTGGATTCTGTTCCTGGTGCCGGTATTGCTGGCAGCAGGGCTTCATTTTGTCCGGAAAACCGGCAAAGGGCTCTGGTACACGGACCTGGCGGTCCTTCAGTTCCCGGTTGCCGGACCATTGATCAAAAAAATGATCGCGGCCCGGTTTGCCAGGACCCTGGGTGCATTGCTGGAAAACGGGGTGCCATTGCTCACGGCGTTGACTATCGCCCGGAAAATTGCCGGAAACCAGGTGATGTCCGATCTGATCCAAACCGCTGCCGACAAGGTGGAACAGGGCGGGGAACTGGGGACGGCACTGGCGGCCAAAGCGTATTTTCCCGAACTGGCGTCCCGGATGATCCAGGTGGGGG
>JAWOEP010000206.1:0-3125 GCA_046482705.1 Desulfotignum sp. | reverse complement strand
ATCTTTCTGATCCCGCCCCAACTTGATGTCACAATTTGTGACTTCAAGATTTCAAATTCGTTTTTGCTCAGTGTACAGAGACTTGCCTGGAGTCCGGTTAAAGGAATACTCACTCCACAGCTTATCAATTGTATATCGGCCTTTTTCGGCTTCTCTGTGGGCCAGTTCTTCAGCCCTCTTTTCTGCATTCGTTTTGTCACCCTCTATTCTGGATGCTCTAATTCCAGCTGCTTTGGCAGGAGTCATGTCGTCCTGATACTGGCGGCCCGCCTTTTCCTCGACCAACTTGCCACCTTTTCGGTATCGGATATGATAACTCTTTTCCGGTTTCCCATTCACAGTCTTTCCAATAATATATGTTATTCCCGGATATTTGGTTTTGTGCCTCTTGTTTTTAGATATGTACAGGTAAATCCAGGGAAATTTCTAAATACGGCCTTTCACGCCGGCGACAGGGGTTCGAATCCCCTTGGGGACGCCACTTAGATAATCAAGGCCTTCAGCGGTTGCTGGGGGCCTTTTTTGTTGACATTTCCGGTTTCCGGCAGTATGGTTTTCAAAACTGCAACACGGGCGTATATCAAGGATAAAGCAAATGGTGACCATTAAATCCAGTGCACATGTCTTTACCGGATATCAGGGTCATGCTGTTGCGGCTGCTGCACAGAAACCGGCCCAAACGTCTGAGGCCGAGAATGTATCTGATAATGGCCGGGCAGTTGAAAAGGATTCTGCTGAAATTTCCCGGAAAAAGCAGTCTCTGCAGAAAACCTATGATAAAAAAGAAAGACGGATAGAAGAAAGATACGCCAATGCATCCCGAGACCTGGAAAGGGAGTATCAGCAGCAGAAAATCGATCTGGAAAGACAGCTGCAGCAGAAAAAACAGCTTCTTAAAGTCAATATTTACATCTGATCCTGTTTCATGTTTCCCATGCGGTGGCGGCGACGGCTGGCAAGAGCCTGGTATTAGCGGCCATCAGCTCCTTTCTCTTTTTCCGGACAAAACAGATATCTGCTAAACAATCATACCTGTTTAATAATAAAAGCACATGATATATACTGCCTGCATTACGCTGTCAGGCATCATAAGGAGAGATATATGAAACCGGTTGTGGCCCTGGTGGGCCGGCCCAATGTGGGCAAATCAACATTGTTCAACAGAATGATCCGGTCCAGGCAGGCCCTGGTGGACGACATGCCCGGGGTTACCAGGGACCGCCATTACGGAGAAGCCCGATGGAACGACAAACCCTTCACCCTGATCGACACCGGCGGGTTTCTCCAGGGGGATGAGGACAGTTTTGCCGCCCAGATCAGAGAACAGCTGGCCCTGGCCGTGGCACAGGCAGATGTCCTGGTTTTTGTTCTGGACGGCCGGTCCGGGCTTTCGCCTTATGATTGGGATCTGGCCGATTTTCTGCGCAAAACCGGCAAGCCTGTTTTTTTTGTCATAAACAAGATTGAAAATCTGCGGCAGCAGGATGATCTGGGAGAATTCTACGCCCTTGGCATAGATGATTTTTATGCGGTGTCAGCTGAGCACGGCATCGGCATGGATGATTTTCTGGATGACCTGGTTGGGGATTTTCCCGATGTTGTGGAAGCTGAACCGGATGCAGAGGAACCCATCCGCATCGCCATTGTGGGCCGGCCCAATGTGGGCAAATCCAGTCTGGCCAACCAGCTGTTCGGCGAAGCCCGGGTGGTGGTTAATGAAACAGCCGGCACCACCAGGGATGCCATAGAACTCAGTGTTACCCGCAAAGGGCAGCAGTTTGTGCTGGTTGACACAGCCGGCATCCGGCGCAAGGGAAAGGTGACACAGAAGCTGGAAAAATTTTCCATCCTCAAATCCCTGAGAAGCCTGGATGACTGCCATGTGGCCCTGATCCTTATCGACGCGGCAGAGGGCATCACCGATCAGGACATCACCATTGCGGGATATGCGGAAAAAAGGGGGTGCGGTGCCATTTTTCTGCTCAATAAATGGGATCTGGTGGACAAGCAGGAAAAAGGTGAAAAAGCCTGGATTGCTGATTTGCGGTACAAGTCCAAGTTCCTGTCCTATGCCCCGGCCATGACAATATCCGCCCTCACAGGCCAGCGCTGCCACAGGATTCTGGATATGGCAGCCAAAGTGTATAAGGAATACTGCTTCCGTATCAATACCGGCACCTTGAACCGGATCATTGAAGATGCCGTGTTCAGGGAGGAACCGTCTTTACACAAGGGCCGGCGCCTGAAATTTTTTTACGCCACCCAGGTGGCCACCCGGCCCCCGTGCTTTGTATGTTTTGTCAATTATCCGGCCGCCGTGCATTTTTCCTACAAGCGGTATCTCATAAACCAGCTGCGCCAGATGATTCCATTGTCTTTGACCCCCATAAAACTGTATTTTCGGGAAAAAACCGGCAGGATGGATTTTTCCGGAAAAACCAGAGAAAAAGCCCGGATTGCCGATAAAAAGGAACGGATCACAGTGAAACGGCAGAAACAGCGCAAAGACCAGAGCCGTAAAAAACGCAGACGGGATCACCAGGCGTAACTCTCATGGATTTGTTCGATTCACAGGCAGATCAGCAGATGGCAGGGATGGTGCCCCTGGCAGACCGTATGCGGCCCAAAAAACTGGACCGGCTCACAGGCCAGGACCACCTCATCGGCCCGGGCAGCCTGCTCCAGAAAGCGATCCAGGATGACCGGGTGTTTTCCATGATCCTGTGGGGGCCGCCGGGGTGCGGCAAAACCACCCTGGCAAACATCATTGCCCATGAAACAAAATGTGCATTTGTCAAGATTTCCGCTGTGCTGTCCGGGGTGAAAGACATCCGGGAAATCATTGATACAGCCAGAGAAAAGCGCAGTTTGTTTAAAAAACGGACCCTGCTGTTTGTGGATGAAATTCACCGGTTCAACAAATCCCAGCAGGACGCGTTTTTACACCATGTGGAAACCGGGCTCATCACCCTGGTGGGGGCCACAACGGAAAATCCCTCCTTTGAGGTGATCCCGGCCCTGGTCTCCCGGTGCCGGGTGTTTGCCCTCAAAGGCCTGGAACCCTCCCATATCCGGCAGATTCTGGTCCGGGCTCTGACTGACAAAACCCACGGCCTGGGATGGGA
>JAWOEP010000170.1:0-9459 GCA_046482705.1 Desulfotignum sp. | reverse complement strand
GGCCTGGAACCGGGGGTGACAGGCCTGATGCCCGTATCAGCCGTCAGGAATGCTGCAGATGCCAAATCCTTTGATGCATTGAAACCCGGGGATGCCGTCACCGTGCTCGTTCAGCAGGTGGATGAGGAAAACCGGCGCATTACCCTGGCACCGCCGGACCAGAAGGATACGGAAAACTGGCAGCAGTTTGCCGGAGACCAGAAGGGAAAACCGCTGGGTACCATGGAAAGTGTTTTCCTGGAAGCCATGAAAAAGAAAAAATAGCAGACCAGAAGAAAAGATATGCAGCCGGTAAAAATGGCCGGCAGTGATGAAAGGATGGATCAGGTGATCCAGCAGGCACAGGACAGAAAAATTTTATTTGTGGATGATGAAGACTATCTGGCCGAGGTCGGCCGGGAAATGCTTGAAGATTACGGCTATACAGTCGATACCATGACCCGTTCTCCGGCGGCATTGGCATTGTTCAAAAAAAAACCGTTTCACTATGATGCATTAATCACGGATTATACCATGCCGGAAATGACCGGTGATGTGCTCATGGAAAAAATTTTGCAGATCCGGCCGGGACTGCCCGTGATCATGTGTACCGGTATTACACCGCCGCCTGAAGTTCTGAACAGGATCCAGACCGCAATCCTGCTCATGAAACCTTTTGATATGGCTGACCTCCTTCAGGCGGTGGACAGCTTCTGGAAAAAAAAAGACACTGTCCCATGAACCGGCATCTGTTTATCACAGATCTTGACGGCACCCTGCTCGATGATGACAAGGCCATTTCAGAAACAGATCTGGACACCCTTGCCCGGCTGCGGTCCAGGGGGGTAGTGGTTGCCATTGCCACAGGCCGCAGTCTCTATTCCTTTCAAAAAGCCCTGGCCGCAATCAACCTGGAAAAAGATCTGCTGCCGGTGGATTATCTTTTGTTTTCCACCGGTGCCGGGATCCTGGACATAAAGCAGAATAAGATTCTCCGGAACTCTGCCATTTCCAGATATGATGTGATAAAGATCACCACCTGTTTTGACCGGGCAGGATTTGACTATATGGTCCACAAGGCCATCCCGGACACCCATTTTTTTTTCTACAAATCCCGGGGACATGAAAATCCGGATTTTTACAAGCGGATTGATTTGTACCAGTCCTTTGCCAGCCCTCTGCATCCTGAATCCGAGGTGTATGCATCAGCGACCCAGGTGCTGGCTGTGGTGCCCCGGGGGCTCGTATGCGGTCAGCTGGAAGAACTGAAATCAGAACTGGCCGGCTACAGCGTTATACATGCTACCTCCCCTTTAGACCACAAGTCTGCATGGATTGAGGTCTTCCATCACCAGACTTCCAAAAGCCAGGCTGCGGCATGGCTTGCCTCTGGACTGAAAATCCCCCGCGCCCGGGTTGTTGCTGTGGGAAATGATTACAATGACCAGGATATGCTGGAATGGGCCGGCCAGAGTTTTTGTGTGGCCAATGCCGTGTCCGGTCTTGGTACCGGTGTTCTGATGCCGGTTTCCAACAATGCGCACGGGGTAAGCCGGGCTGCAGGCATGTCAGGCCTGCTGGACTGAAAGCACAATTTTTGAGAATGCCTGCATATCGGGTTTTTCGGAAGAACCGCCAGAATCCGGGGTATATATTTTCTTTTAAAGGAAGGGTGTATGTGGTTGCATGTGTTGCTGGTGATTATGGGTTTTGCCTTGCTTTATTATGGGGCGGAATGGCTGGTTAAGGGGTCGGCCAACCTGGCCCGGGCCCTGGGTGTGTCACCGGTGGTCATCGGACTGACAGTGGTTGCCTTTGGTACGTCGGCACCGGAACTGGTGGTTAGTGTTGTATCCTCTTTCGGCGGTAAGAGTATGATTGCCGTGGGCAATGCAGTGGGCAGCAATATAGCCAATATTGCACTGGTACTTGGATCTGCGGCATGCCTGATGCCGATTATTGCGGACAGGTCCGTTGTCAGGCGAGATATTCCGCTGATGCTGGGTATTTCCATTTTTCTTTTTATTCTTTCCATGGATTCCTCCATATCCCGAATCGAAGGTATGACCCTTTTTGGCGGTGTAATTCTTTATACCATATTTAATTATTATATATCAGCCAGGGAAAAAAAGACAGCCTGTCACAGGGCAGGTTCTGCTGCTGTTCCGGATATGGCGCCGCTGCCCACTGAATTGCCGGGCCAAAGTCTCCAGGAAATTGAAGAGATCGGTATCATAGCATCCCGTCCAAAGCAGATTTTTCTGATACTCGCCGGAATTACAGGTGTCATAACCGGTGCCCAGGTGCTCATTGATTCAGCAGTGGTTATCATGAAAACTTTTGGACTCAGTGAAAAGTTCATCGGACTGACCATTGTGGCCATCGGTACATCACTGCCGGAACTGGCCACATCGATTACAGCAGCCTTCAGAAAGCAGATGGACATCAGCATAGGCAATCTTATCGGCAGCAATGTGTTCAATATTCTAAGCGTTATCGGGCTTGCTGGAATTGTACGGCCCATAGACATCCCGGGCGGTTTTTTTGCAAGCGGCCTGGTGTATGACTACCTGGTGATGATGTCTGTAAGTTTTTTGCCTTGGGTCCTTATGCGCAGAGACTGCACCATCCGCCGGAGCGGAGGTGTTCTGCTGCTGGGCTGCTATCTGGCATACATGACCTGGCTGGTGTATATGGGGTAAATTGTATACCCTCCCTCGCATCAGTGCCGGGCTGAGGCGGTTTTGTACCTAATACAGGGCTTTTACCAATTGTTTCATATCCCTGACAGCCTGGTCCATTCCCACGAGAACCGCTCTTGCAACAATGCTGTGCCCGATGGAAAATTCCCGGATTTCACGGAGCCCTTCAAAGGCCTTGATGGTGTTGTAGCAGATCCCGTGTCCGGCATTTACCCCCAGTTTGAGTTTGGTTCCAATCTTGGCGGCATCCACGATGCGTAAAAACTCCCGCCGGGCTTCGGTCTCGGTTGCCGCATCACAAAATGCACCGGTGTGGATTTCAATCATGTCTGCATCTATTTTATGGGCGATTTTGATCTGGTCCAGATCCGGGTCAATAAAAATGCACACCTTTATCCCGGCGTTTTTCAGGGTGGATACCGCTTCTCTGGTAATGTCCTGGTGGGTAACCAGATCCAGCCCCCCTTCTGTGGTCAGTTCTTCTCTTTTTTCCGGGACCAGGGTGACGGTATGGGGAAGAATATCCAGAGCAATACCCAGCATTTCACTGGTGGCTGCCATCTCCAGAATAAGTTTTGACTGCACGATCTGCCGCAGCAGCCGGACATCCCGTTCCTGGATATGGCGGCGGTCTTCTCTCAAATGCACCACAATAGCATCTGCACCGGCAATTTCCGCTGCAACTGCCGCTGCCACCGGATCAGGGTAATCAATGCCCCGGGCCTGGCGCAGGGTGGCCACATGGTCCACATTCACAGCCAATTCTGCCATTTGTTTTTCCTTTCCTGGTTTAAAAAGCCTCTAAATCCGAGTTGTTTTCAATTTGTCTTAAAATTTCCAGGCTTTTGGTTTCCATTTCCTCTGCGTTGGATTCTGTAGTTTCATGGTCAAATCCCAGCAGATGAAGAATTCCATGGACCAGCAGCTGGGACATCCGTTCTTCCAAAGTGATGCCTGCTGCATTCGCTTCTTTGCGGGCGGTTTGTGCGGATATGACCACATCCCCCAGCAGTTCCGGGGTGATGTCGGTAAATTCTCCTTCCTGCATGGGAAAGGCCAGTACATTGGTGGGCCGGCAAATCCCCCGGAAATTTTGGTTGAGTTCCTGGATTTGTGCATCATCCATGATCACAATAGAGATTTCCTGGTGATTACAACCCAAGGCGTTTAAGATCAGTTCTGTCTTTTTGCGCAGGGTTGGGGTTGGCACCATTGCCTTTTGGCGGTTGTCGATCAGTATCTTTGGGGCTGTCATTTTTTTCTTTTTTCTTTTCCTGGGGTTTGTCTGTGTACTCGATACGGCTGTGATAAATGCTGGTCAGGATATTGTTAAAGCTTTTTGCAATCTGGTGAAGGTCCTTGAGGGTGAGTTCGCATTCTTCCAGCTGGCCGTCGGCAAAAATATCATTGATCAGTTCCTTTACCCTTCCTCTGATGCGGGCCGGTGTGGGCCGTTCCAGTGCCCGTACCGCCGCTTCCACCACATCCGCCAGCATGACGATACCGGTTTCCCGGGTCTGGGGTTTGGGGCCGGGATACCGGAAATTTTCTTCGTTTACATTGTCTTTTCCGCTTTTCAGCGCTTTGTTGTAAAAGTACTTGATCAAAGATGTGCCATGGTGCTGGGTGATGCCTTCAATGATTTCATTGCCCAGTTTATAGGTTTTTGCCAGTTCCACCCCTTTTTTGACATGCTGGATCAGGATGAGGGCGGACATGGACGGAGACAGCTTGTCATGCCGGTTTTTTCCGTCTGCCTGGTTTTCAATGAAATACATGGTTTTGTCCAGCTTGCCGATATCATGGTAATATGCCATGACTTTGGCCTTGAGACTGCTGGCATTAATGGCTGAGGCGGCTGCCTCGGATAAAGTGGCCACAATTACGCTGTGGTTATAGGTTCCTGGTGCTTCAATCATCAGTTTCTTGATCAATGGCTGGTCCAGGTTGGAAAATTCCAGCAATTTGGCTTCTGTGGTATAATCAAAAAGAATTTCAATTAACGGGGTGAATCCGATGGTCAAAGTGGCGGCAAACACCCCGCCGCAAAAAGCGATGAGAATCTCTTTGGCAATCATGACAGGATCTGGCTGGGAAAGGGTATAAAAACCTAGTGAAATGGCCAGAGCCGCATTGAACAAAGACAATTTGAATCCGGCTGTGATAAAGCTTTTGCGTTCCCGGCTCTCACGTACCAGAAAGGCGGCTGCGCTGCAGCTTAAAAAGAAAAAAATAAACACCTCAAAACTGCCGCCAAAGGATAATCCGGCCAGAACAGACAGCACCAGGGCAAAATAAACAGCAATGTCAAAACCCAGAAACAGACAGCATATCATGGCTGCGGCCGGAAGCGGGATGGCCATGAAAAAAGAGGCGGAAGCCAGATCCCATGCCTGACTGGGATCAGCAGACTGGACCAGATATGTGGATATTTTTACAAAGCTCAGGTAAAGTACAAGGCCCAGGGCCAGAAAAACCATGTGTTTGTTGTGATCATTTTTCAGGGTGTGGTGGTCTTTGAGAAACAGCACATAGGAAACCAGAATCAGAAAAAAAGTGATCAGGGCAATCCCGGTGGCAGACACGTAAATGGTTTTTCCAGCCACCTGATCCTGGAGCGCGTTCAGTTTGATCAGTTTGGTTTTGGTTACCCGTTCCCCTTCCCTGAGGATCATTTCTCCTGCCTTGATCTGGTACATGACAGGGTTGATATCAGCCTGGGCAGCCAGGATTCTTTTCTGGGTCTCGCTTTTATTCATGAAAATATTGGGCTGCAGCAGGCGCTGACAGATATCCACGATCAGGTTTGTCAGGTTGTAATTGACATTTTTCAACAGGGGGGCGCCTTCAATTCTGACCATGGTCCTGGCCTGGTCAGGGCCGTAAAATACCTTGAGGTTGTTGACAATCCGTTCTTCACTGGAACCGATTGTTCTCAGGATGATACCCTTGTTTTCTTCTTCCAGCAGTATTTCCTTATTGGCAACAACCCCGTTGGACAGTACTTTGCCCATAATGGTCTGGATTTTTTCAGTGATGGCAGGATCAAACCGGTATTTGTGGAGAATGGAATATGCCCCTTCATTGATTTCAATGCCCAGTTTTTCTTCAAACCCGGGTTTGGTTTCCAGCACCATGGCAAAGGTGGGATCGGGTACGGGGTCCCGGGGATTGTTTTCACCTGCTGTCTGTTTTTCTTCCGGTGTATACAGTGCCCGGCCGATCTGCATGGCTGCTTCTATATTGGTCAGGATCTGGGGCAGCAGACCGTCATCAAAGTCATATACAATCCTGACCAGGTCTTTGGCCTGATTTTTTCTGTTTTCAGACACTTCTCTGTCTTCGACGAGAAAATCCTTGTGGGCTTTGATGTCCCGCAGGGCCACATCGCCCACCTCATAGGAAAAGGGGATATTCTGCTGTTCAGGTGTCTGGAAAAGCGTGAATACCAAAGTGATGGCAAACAGCATGAACCATAACAGGTAAGGGGTGGTCAATAAAAAATTTTTGGCCTTTTGGGACCAGATATTAGATTTTGTTTTTTTCATATGCATCAATAATATCGGAAACCAGCTGGTGTCTTACCACATCGTCTTTGGAAAAATAGATAAAATCGATTCCCTTTATGGGAGAAAGGATTTTTCTGACCTCCACAAGGCCGGATTTTTTGCCTTCCGGCAGGTCTATCTGGGTAATATCACCAGTCACAATGGCTTTGGAATTGTATCCGATCCGGGTTAAAAACATTTTCATCTGCTGGGAGGTGGTGTTCTGGGCCTCATCCAGGATAATAAATGCACTGTTCAGGGTTCTGCCCCGCATGAATGCAAGGGGAGCGATTTCAATAATTTCCTGCTCAATATACGCCCTGGCTTTTTCAAAGTCCAGCATATCATACAAGGCATCGTAAAGCGGGCGCAGATAGGGGTTTATCTTTTCCGCCAGATCCCCGGGCAGAAAACCCAGGGCCTCGCCTGCTTCCACTGCCGGGCGGGTGAGAATGATTTTCCGGACATCTCCCCGGCTGAGGGCAGCCACGGCCATGGCCATGGCCAGATAGGTTTTTCCGGTGCCGGCAGGGCCGATGCCGAACAAAATATCCCGGGTGTGAATGGCATTGACATATCGCTGCTGGGCAAGACTTCTGGGCCGGATGGGTTTGTTTTTGGCAGTCAAGAAAACCGTTTGCAAAAACAAGGCATCCAGGCGGGCTGTGCTGTCTTTTTTTATCATGGTAATGGCTGCATCAAGGTCTGCCGGTTCCATGGGAATCTTTTCCTTTAAAAGACCATATAACTGAATCAGCAGGGTATGGGCCAGGCGGGTATTTTCAGTATCACCTGAAATGGTGACAACATTTCCCCTGGAATTGATGGTGACATGAAAACTTTTTGCGATTTTGTCAAGGTGGGTATTGTGAAATCCGAACAGTTTCTGGACCAGTGATATGTTGTCAAATTCAATGGTTTTCATGGAGCATAGGGTGCATTTTATTTGGTAAAAGGTCAATAAAAATCTTGACGGGAAAACCGTGGAATTGTTATTTCATAGGTCTTTGGAAACTGTGGCAAAAAAGGAAAACAATGAACGGTTTTGACCTGGTTGTCCTGGTGATTGTTCTGTTCTGTATGATCAGGGGACTTTTTAAAGGGCTTATCCGTGAAGTCTCCGGGATTGTTGCGGTGATTGCCGGATTTTACGGGGCGTTTACCTATTACTGGATGCTTTCCGATCATCTGGCCTTTTTTATCAGCACACCGGAAACCCGGCATCTGGCCGGTTTCGGTATTCTGTTCTGTGGTATCCTGGTGGTGGTGGGGATTATGGCTGCGCTGATCCGCAGGCTTTTGCACCTGGTATTTCTGGGCTGGGTGGACAGGTCATTCGGCCTGATTTTTGGCACCGCCAAAGGTGCATTGATTGTTTCTGTTCTGTTTGTCGTGCTGACAGCATTTATTCCAACAGGCACAGCTTCGGTCATGAAGGAATCAGCATCAGCGCCATATCTGGCACAAATTTCCAGGACCATGACCTTGTTTGTTTCCAGAACCATGCGGGCCGGTTTTTTGCAGCAGCTGGAAAAACTCAAGGTGAAAAAACCTTATATACAGGAGGGCAAACCCATTGGAGACACTTTCCCCTATCATGAATATCATCCAGACCCTGAGGGGAGAAAACGGATGTGCCTGGGACCGCAGACAGACCCCGGCCACCATGTGGAAATGCCTGGCTGAAGAGGTGTATGAACTCCAGGATGCCCTTGTAAATGAGGATCTGGACAATACCTGCGAAGAGATGGGGGATGTGCTGTTTCAAATTCTGTTCATCATGGCAATATTTGATGACACAAAACAGATTCCCATTTCCCGGGTGGTGGATACACTGGTCGAAAAAATGGTCCGGCGGCATCCCCATGTTTACGGGTCAGCTGTTGTTGAAACGGAAAAAGCCCTGCTGGACCAGTGGGAGCAGATCAAAATTCAGGAAAAAGACCGCCCGGCAAATGGCTCTGTCCTGGATTCGGTTCCCGGTGGCATGCCCGGTATTTTGCGGGCATTCAAGGTGTCGAAAATAGCGGTCGGGATGGGGTTTGAATGGGAAAATATCCACCAGGTGCTGGATACGGTTAAAAATGAAATTGCGGAATTTGAAGCGGCCCTGGAAGACAAGAACCAAGATGAAGCCATGCTGGAATTCGGGGATATTATGTTTTCCCTGGTGAATGTGGCCAGGTATGCCGGGTTTCACCCGGAAACCGCACTGTCCCGCTCCACTGCAAAATTTGAGGGAAGGTTCCGGTTGATGGAGGCGGAACTGGCCCGGGAGAACCAAAGTTTAGAAGCATTGTCTGCTGCTGAAAAAGAGGCATTCTGGGACCGGGCAAAACGCAGTTATGACAAATAGTCTCCCCGCTGGAATTTAATATATTCTGTCTGGGCTGTCACCGCGGTCTGGTTGGCAATATCGCGCAGTCCGGCATGGTCGGCACCAAGGGCCCGGGTTTCCTTAACCAGCTGGTCTGCTCTGTTATGAATGGTTTCCAACACTGGCGCCATATGCTTTAAAGACACGCCGGGATCCTGCAGCTGTGCACTGAAGGTATCCAGCAGTTCCAGCAGTTTTTCCGTACTGCCGGAGACCAGGTCCGACTGGGTGGGTATCTGTATGGTCCGCACAGAGGTGATTTCCCCTAAGCCTTGTGGTTGATCTTTCTGTATTTCAGAGGGCTGTGTTTTATCCAGGGCCCGGTTCAGTGCTGATGTAAACGCATCCTTGTTCCCGGTTTTCCGGGTGCTGTCCCGGGGTCCTTTTACGGGTGGTGTTGTGTCATTTATGTGATGGATATTTACCATATCGGCCTCCTTTTCATATTAGCCATGGTAAAAGCAAAAGATGTGCCATGATGGTGGAAGTAATTTTTTTATGTATAAAATCAACAGCTTGAAATATTTGACCGAGAAGGAGTGTCTGAATTAGGCAGGCTGGCGAGATAAAACGGGAAATTTTTGCAGCCTATGCCAGTTTATCGAAACCATGGACCATTATTTCCGCAACCTTCTGGGCATTGACGTTGTATCGACCCGTCCGGACCTGGTCCTTCAGGTCAGATACCTGCTGTGCTCTGTCTGCCGGTTCTGTTTCCATGGCCTGGGTGATTTTCTGGAGATCTAAGGTTGTGTCAGATAACTGGATAGTATCTGGTTGCAGCTCATCTGCCTGTCTGCCGGTTTTGGCCGGAACAGCAGCTGGTATTGCCTTGCTGGCATATTGGGCAATA
>JAWOEP010000189.1:0-4012 GCA_046482705.1 Desulfotignum sp. | reverse complement strand
ATGATCCGGGGAGATCTGATTTCCGTTATCATGCCGGGTGCTTATGGAAAACCAAGACGGGCAGTGATCATACAATCTGATCTCTTTGAAGAACATCCATCCGTCGTCATTCTTCCTGTCACCTCTACCCTGCGGGAAACCCCGCTTTTCAGGATCCGGATCGAACCATCCCCTGAAAACAGCCCCTGATTATCAGGAGCGGAAAACACACCGGCCTGTCTCCGGGAGACCGGGTGGACCTGGGATTTTTATGGGAACACTGTCATTTTTTCGATCCGGAAACCGGGAAACGCATTGCTGTCCCCATATACCGGACCTGAAAGGGTCAACTTCATGCAATACCCAGAAAAACCGGAAGCAACCGTTCTATGGATATCATGTGACGGTCTTCAAGATGCCCGAATACTAGGCCGGCTTTTTTTTTCGGGATGGCTGTTATTTTGTCAACCATGATGTCAGATACTGACTGCAGACCATTTTCAGGTGACGGTTCGATCCGGATCCTGAAAAGCGGCGTATTCCGCAGGGTAGAGGTGACAGGAAGAATAACGACGGATGGATGTTCTTCAAAGAGATCAGATTGTATGATCACTGCCGGTCTTGGTTTTCCATAAGCACCCGGCATGATAACGGAAATCAGATCTCCCCGGATCATGCTGTCCAGCCATCTGATTCAGAAACGGTCTCGATCCAGTCCAGCACTTCCTGCTCATGGGGATCATTGACGATTGCTCTGGACTGACGGCGGCATTCTTCGGCAAACCCTTTGCGCCGGGTGTCCGGTACCCAGATCTGCAATGGTCTGAGGCCCATGGCACGCAATGCTTCCCGGTGTTTTTGTACCCTTTTTGCGACACTCATCTTTGCTCTCCTGATCCTAGTATTCAATGTTGTTACATGTAACATATGAAAAATATGATGTCAAGAATAATTCGTTAACAATAGCTATCGTTTTGCAGCTGTTTTGTATATGGCGCCACGGTCCCGTCTGCCCACGGCAATCACGACGATGACGATTTCGTTTTTCCTGACTTCGTACACCAGCCGGTATCCAGCATTTCGCAGTTTGATTTTATACCGGTTATCGCTTCCGCATAAACGGGCGGCTGGCAGGCAGGGGCAATCAAGCATCGACAGTAATTTTTTTTTGAATTGCGCCCGGAGATTGTCATCTAATTTCCGCCATTCCTTAAGGGCCTGTTTTTTGAATTTTAGTTTATAAGTCATCCAGGGTCACTTCTATTTCCGGCTGATCTTTGCGCGAATCGGCAATGGCATTCAATTCATAATCTTCGATTTTTTCCATCATGACTTCGAACGCATGGGCCGGAATGCAGTAAAAGGCCGGTTTGTTCCGGTTGAGGATGGCGACTGGAAATCCTTCACCGGCCGCAATAATGCCCATGGGATTTTTTTTGAATTCTGAGATGCTGGCGGTTATTTCCGTTAAAATAATACTGGTTTCTGTCATTTTAAATACCTTTTAAGATAGGTTTAAATTGATTTTTATTGATACTGAATGTAATATTTATTTCAGATATTGTCAACGGAATGGAACAGGAATGACGGATACAAAAAACAGGAGATTGATGTGAAAACAGTGATCGTGGCGGCCCATGGCAGCCGTCAGAAAGCCTCTGCCACAGAGGTGGCCGACCTGGCACAGAAACTGGACGACAAGGTGAAAACAGGTGGTTCACATGATATTCAGCAGGTGGTGCATGCATTTCTGCAGTTCTGTGATCCATCCCTGGAAACGGTGATCCAGAAGCTGGTGGACAGCGGGGTGGAGGAGATAGTGGTCTTTCCATTTTTTATTTCCGCGGGCAGCCATGTGCAGACAGATATTCCGCAGGCCGTTGAAACAGCCCGGCAGCGGTATCCGGACGTGCAGTTTCACATCACCCGGCACCTGGGAGTTCTGGATGCTGTTGAAGATCTCATTTTAGAAGAGGTGAACGGCTGACATCATGAAACAACCGAAAATTCTGATTGTAAAGACCGGGGATACCTTTGCCGACCTTATCGGTTCTTACGGGGATTTTGAAGACTGGATCCGCAGAGGTTTGGGCGTTGGTGAGGAGCAGGTCCGGGTGGTCAATGCCACGGCATTCGAGGTGCTGCCCGAACCCGGCACCTTCAGCGGGGCCGTGATCGCCGGCTCCCATGCCATGGTCACCCAGAACCTGGACTGGAGCCTGGCGGTGGAGGCGTGGCTGGCCCCGGTGGTGACGGCCGGAATACCGGTCCTGGGGATCTGTTATGGCCATCAGCTCCTGGCAAAGGCCATGGGCGGCAGGGTGGATTTTCACCCCGGCGGCCTGGAGATCGGCACCACATCCATCACCCTGACCCCCGATGCCCTGTCCGATCCCCTGTTCCAGGGGCTGCCCCCGGTTTTCAACGCCCATACCTGCCATTCCCAGACCGTGCTCACCCTGCCTCCCGGTGCGGTGCATCTGGCGGAAAACACCCATGAACCCCATCATGCCTTCCGACTGGGCCACGCTGCCTGGGGGGTGCAGTTTCATCCGGAATATACCCATGCCATCATGAGCGGCTACATCCGCAGCATGTCGCCGGTGATTCAGGCACTGGGCAAAGATCCCGCCGCAGTGCAGAAGCAGGTGACTGAAACCCCAGAGGCAGGTCAGGTGCTGGCGCGGTTTGCCGCTCATATCCTTAACCCTTCATAGGGTCACGGCGATTTGTCCGGCCGAAGCCGGCTCATAAGGCCCCCGATGATGATGCCGCCCACAATGGCGGTGATGGGGGCCACCAACACCAGGCCGATACTGCCCACCAGGGTCCGCATGATCTCGGCGGCCACGATTTTCAGATTGAGCATGCGCAGGATGCCCGGGGCCTTTACCTGAAACAGCATGAGCAGTGTCAGGTAACCGCCGGAATAGGCCAAAAGCAGGGTGGTGGCCATGGTGCCGATGACATGGCGGCCCACGACAAACCCGGACTGAATCAGTTCCATGGGCGGGATGTCCGGCTTTTTTTTCTTGATTTCATCCATGGCAGCGGCGATGTCCATGGCAATGTCCATGCAGGCACCGGATGCCCCCAGGATAATGGCGGAATAAAAGATCTGCCGGATGTCCAGATCATAATACCCGGAAAACACCAGGGCGTTCACATAGGGCTGGGTGAGTCCGAACAGCCCCACACGGCTGCCGAAAAAAAAAGTCACCCCCAGGGCGGTTCCCAGGCCGCACAGGGTACCGATGAAGGCGGTGAGTCCTTTTTTGTTGCATCCCGCCACCAGAAAGATGATCACGGCAGACAAAAGAATCAGGGTGAGGGTGGTGGTGAACAGCGGGTTGTGACCGGCCAGAATCTGCCGCACCAGCACTTCCCAGAGAATAAACACCGTGAGCACAAAGGATATGAGCGCCTTGATGCCGATGATGCCTGCATACACCAGCAGGGTTGCCACAAATATACAGAACAAGAGCAACAAGGTGTTCTGGCGGTAAAGGTCCACAGCTTTGACATGACTTATCTCACCTTCTTCCAGGATGATGGCGGCGATGATCACATCCCCGGGTGCAAACAGGTTTTCCAGGTCGGTCTGTCCCACCAGGTTGTTGAAGGCGGTGAGGGTTTTTCCCTTGTACCGGCCCTTGAGAATCTCCACTTCCAGTTCCTGGTGCCCGATATGGGAAAAGCCTGATGACCGGACATCTTCATTGTCTGCCGCCAACACCCGGGCAGTGGTTTCCAGAACATCCGGGGCGATTCTCTGGGTCATCGGCTTTACCGCATAATAGCCGGCAATGCCTGCCAGGGTCAGCACCAGAAACAGGGTATGGACAAGGGTTGTTTTTATCATGTCAGGGTGATAGCAGAAAGATATGCAGCATTAAAAGTATCTTCACTCGTAAGAGAAATGCCATACGGATAAATCGGGTGTAAATTATCAACTATTAGATGCGCATCAATATATAAAAACTATGCGAGTACGCCTTACAAAAAGGCCTTAAAGAGCCCGTAATTTTGCAGT
>JAWOEP010000123.1:0-13856 GCA_046482705.1 Desulfotignum sp. | reverse complement strand
CCCTGTTTTTGTGCCTGGTGGTCCTGGCCGGCAGTGTGATGCAGTTTCCTGAAACCGCACAAACAATTGCGCCTTTGTCTTCCCTCAGACCGGGACAGGTGATGGGTCATGCCAATTTTCAACTGCTTTATCTGGCCATGTTCATGGGACTGGCTGCCGGATTTGCCGTGAATGCCAACCTTAAGGAGATTTTTTCCGGAAACGGGCATGCAACAGAGATCGGCATCACCGCCGTTTCCCTGTTCGCGTTGGCCAATGCCGCCGGCCGGGTGATATGGGGGGCATTGTTCGACCGGATCAGGTCATCTGCCGCCCTCCAGGCCAACCTGATCTGCCAGGCAGCTGTTCTGGCGGCAGCCCCGCTTCTCACCGGATCAGCCTGGGGATTCTGGACATTTGCCCTGATCACCGGATTCAACTATGGCGGGGTGCTGGTGATTTATGTATCCAGCGCCGCCAGAAGCTGGGGGTCAGGCCATGTCTCCCGGGTGTACGGCTGGCTGTTCACCGCAAATATCCCGGCTTCCCTGTCCCCCATTGCCGCCGGGATTGTATTTGATATCACCCGTGATTTCACCCCGGCCCTGGCCGGCCTGGCAGTCCTGCTGGCAGGCACGGTGCTTTTGATTCGGCAAAAATCCACTGTGATCAATGCCCGCATTTCTCCGTTGACATGAGGTCTTCACCCCTGCTTCGGCCGGGTTATTGATTTACTTTCCCAACTGAACATGGTAGATAATCTTTTGAGGATCCGGTATTCACAACATTTAGTATGTTTAGAGCACTGCTGGCAATTGATGCAACCCAGGCAAACAGATGCAGGACAACATGTCACCTTCCAGTGAAAATTCCGACGGAAAACCCGATGCACACGGCAGGCGTTACAAGGAAAGCCGCCTGGCCCGGAAGCGCCTGAATACCTTGCTCAAATTTCTGGCTGATCCGGTGTTCGCCTTTTCCCTGGACAATACCGTGGAATATGTCAATCCGGCATTTGAAAGGGTTTTCGGCTGGACCCTGGATGAAATAAAAGGCAAAAACATCAATTTTATTCCGTCCCACCTGCTTGGCCAGGCAAAGCAGGGAATGAAGCAGCTGTATTCAAACCGTACCGTGCTTGACTTTGAAACCCAGCGGTATACCAAGGACGGCCGTATTCTTGATATCATGATCAACGCCTCCCTTTTGTATGATGAACATGACAACCCCATGGGCCAGGTATTGATCCTCCGGGATGTGACCGCTGAAAAGCGCATGGCAAAAACCAACCAAATCATGTTCAGGATTTCCAATGCACTGCATACCTATCACAAACTGGGAGATCTGGTGGCCATTATCACTGCGGAAATCCAGAAACTGGTGTCAGTGGAAGGGGCGTTCATCCTTCTGGCAGATGAGAAAACAGATGAACTGTATTTTTTTTCTGCCCAGTTCAAGGACGCAGCATCAGGCAGCAAGTTCAAGAAAATACGGTTTTCTGCCGACCAGGGGGTATCCGGCCATGTCTACAAGACCGGCCGGCCTTTGCTGATCCCGGATATTTCACAATGCGATTTTTATCTCAGACGGGTGGATGAGGAAACCGATCTGGTGGCAGAAAACATGCTGTCCGTGCCCATCAGGCTCAAAGACCGGGTCATCGGGGTGGTGTCGGTGGTGAACAAACTCCAGGGACAGTTTGATGACACAGACATTGACCAGTTGATGATGGTGGCCAGCACCGTGGCCCTTCCCATTGAAAATACCCGGATCCATGAGGAGCTGGAACAGTCCTATGCTGATCTGAAAGTTTTGAACCAGGCAAAAGACAAGGTCATCAACCATCTGGCCCATGAACTGAAAACCCCGGTGTCTGTGGTGGATGCCGCCATGAAGCTGCTGGCCAAAAAGCTGGCGGCCAAGGGCATACATGATGCCCACATGGAAAAGATCGTTTCCCGGGGCAGAAGGAATCTTGCCAGGATCCTGGACATCCAGTATGAAGTGGAAGACCTGCTGAAAAAAAAGGAATTTGCCGCCTACCATATTCTTGGCCGGCTGGTGGATGCCTGCAAAGACCAGTTTGTGCTGCTGGCGGAAAACCAGACCCGGGATGCTGCTGTCCTGGATGCGGTGCATAAGGCCATTGAAACCCTTTTCGGCCCGGCCCGGCTGGAAAACCAGACCATTTTCCCGGACAACTATATTACACAGCACCTGAAAAAACTGGCACCGGATATTGCTTTCCGCCGGTGTGCCATAAACACCTGTCTGGATTCCCGCGTGCCCGTTCATATTCCCGAAGAGATTCTGGATATCATTGTAACCGGTCTTATCCGCAATGCCATTGAATACACACCGGACGGCGGTCGGATCGATATCATTGTCACCGGCACCAAAACCCACCCGGAACTGGTGATCAAAGATTACGGCATCGGGTTCACCAGAGAGAACCTGCACCTGATTTTTGAAAATTATTTTACCCCGCCGGTATCAGGTGAATACACCACCAAAATCCCCTATGCCTTCAATGCCGGGGGCAGGGGATTTGATCTGCTGCGCATAAAGCTGTTTTCCGAGCGGTTTGCTTTTACTTTTAAAATTGATTCAACCAGGTGCGCCTTTATTCCAAAAGACACAGATCTTTGTCCGGGAAACATCTGTCGCTGCAGCTTCTGCACAACGACGGATGACTGTCTTGCTTCCGGGGGAACCTCTGTCCGTCTTATTTTTCAGGCACCATCATAAAGACTGCTTCATCACAGCCAGAGATTTTTCCCATGTTTCGCCATGGGCGATGGGCAAAGAGGCGGCGGAATCATAATTGGAGGGAAATTCATACCCGCCTGCGATGCAGGAAGCCAGCCTGACTTCGGGCCGCCCGGAGAGATATACCGGGCAATGTGGCCGGCATTCGTTAATGCCGTGCTGGTCTGCAAGGACCCAGGTATATCCTGTTTATTTATTTGACAATTGTTAATCTTTGGGTAAAATAGACATTCGTTTAATAAATAACTGTGGAAGGTACCGCCCCTGCCCACAAAAACAGGAGATGACAATGAAGATTCTAACCTTACAGGGCAGTGCCCGGAAAAAAGGCAACACCGCAACTGTGCTTGGCTGGGTGGCAGAGGAACTCTCCCGCCGAAACCATGAAATTACCGGTATCTACCTTCACGGAAAAAATTTGAACGGCTGCATGGGCTGTGCCAGGTGTAAAGAGGTTCCAGATGATGCCGGATGTGTGCAAAAAGATGATATTCCGGAAATTCTGGGCCGGATGGTGGCATCCGACCTGGTGATCTTTGCCTCTCCTTTATATTTCTGGGGAGTTTCAGCCCAGCTCAAAGCGGTTATCGACAGGACTTACAGCCTGTATACCCGGTTTCATGAACCAGACCATGCCTCTTTGCTGGAAGGCCGGCGCCAGGCACTGCTGGTAACCGGGGGCGGGGGCTGGGACAACAATGCCGAGGCAGCCTTTACCGCATTCGGCCGGATACAGAAACCCCACAAAACCATCCATAGCGGGACACTGTACATAGGCAAATGCACCACCCCCGAAGCGATGGATGCATCCGTCCGGGAACAGGCAGCTGCATTTGCCCGGCAGATAACAACATAACACAGTAGATAAGGTTTTTTGCCCATGGAAGAAAACATCAGCATGCGGATCATGATGCGGCTGCGGCAGATAATTCAGGAAATGTCCAGACATTCAAAGCAGCTTCAGGAAAAATACAAGATCACCCTGCCCCAGCTGATCTGCCTCAAAGAAGTTGCAGACCACGGCCCTATTGCTATTGGCGCCTTAACCCAGATAGTCTTTATCAACAACTCAACAGTCACCGGCATCATCGACCGTCTGGAAAGCCGCAAACTGGTTCAGCGGGTCAGGATCAGCAAGGACCGCAGACAGGTGCATGTGGAAATCACCCAGGCCGGTCTGAAATTTCTTGAGGATGCCCCCACCCCCATTCACCACAGATTCATGGAAAAACTCGAAAAAATGAAACCCAAGGATGTTTCCGTGCTTTTGTGGGGACTAGAGCTGCTGGTGGATATGCTGGGCCAGGCCGAGCTTGGTTCCGGTGCTCCCCAGCCGCCCAAGCATGTGATGCATCCGGAAGAAGACCTGGCAGATCCCAACGGGAATATTTAGGCCCTGCATTTTTTTTAGATTTTCCTTGACAAAACAACTCCAGCAATAGTATTTATGTATAAATATATTTTGAGTACAAAATATTTTATTATGTAAATACCATGGTAATAAATTTCTAACAAAAAATTACTTTGTTCTGCAGCACCTGGCATTCCGCCCGGGTAAATTTCATTTGCAGGCATTTTTTTGTCCGGCACCAGGGCCGGTGTTCATAACGTAATTCAAAAAATAGGAGACAGCACCATGAAAGATTTTTCATTATCGAAAATTTGACTGCCCTGCCTGATGACATGGAATCTGAAACAGCATTATCAAACCAAAAATAAGGGAGAAAACATATGTTACAGGATATAACCACCTTTCAGCCGCGGTTAAAGGTCTTTAATAAAAAACAGGCAATGGCCATTCACGATGCTGCCTTGAAAATTCTTGAAACCACAGGATTTCGCATGGAACATGAAGGGGTCCTTGAAATGCTGCTGGACAACGGATGCAGCATGGACAAGGATAACCGTGTTACCATGCCCGAAGCGCTGGTGGAAAATGCTGTCATGTCTGCCCCGAAAAAATTTGATATCTACGATCAGATGGGTAACCTGACCATGCCCCTGGAAGGAGAAAACTTTTTCTTTGGCACCGGGTCTGATACGATTTTTACCATTGACCTTGAGACCGGTGAAAGAAGACGGCCTGTGCTGGCAGATACCGGCAATTTTGCCAGGCTTGTGGATGCGCTGCCCAATATGGATTTTTCCATGTCCATGGGAAATCCTGAAGATGTGGACATTGAAGAGATTTATGTCCAGGTTTTTGAGGAAATGGTCCGCAACAGCAACAAACCCATCTGTTTTATTGCCGACAGCGGCAAGGATATAAAACAGATATATGACATCGCCTGCGCTGTTGTGGGCGGAGAAAATCAGCTGCGCAAAAAACCATTTTTATTCAACTATTCCGAAGCCATAAGCCCGCTGCACTATCCGGAAAACGTCATGGAGAAACTGGTGTTCTGTGCCCAAAAAGAGATCCCCATCTGTCTGCCCTCAGGGTGCAATGCCGGGGGCGGCGGACCTGTGACCCTGGCCGGTGCAATGGCCCAGGGCATCGCTGAAAACCTGGTGGGCCTGGTGATTCACCAGCTGACCCGCAAAGGTGCCCCGTTTTTGTTTGCCCCCAATGTTTCTGTTCTGGACATGAAACATACGGTGGTTTCCTATGGATGCACGGAATGGAGCCTCACCCAGGCCGCCTTTGCCGACATGCGCGATGAACTCTACCAGATTCCTATCTGGTCTTTTGCCGGTTCAACCGATTCCAAGGTCATTGACGCCCAGGCAGGGGCCGAAGGCATGCTCTCCATTATCACGGCCCTGCTGTCCCGGTGCAATGTCATCCATGATGTGGGATATATTGAATCCGGCCATACTTCCAGTCTGGAAATGCTGACCATGGCGGATGAAATGGTGGCCATGGCCAAATTTTTTGCCGAAGGCATCCCTGTTAACGAACAGACCCTGGCCCTGGATGTTATCGACCGGGTCAGCAAAAGTTCGGAAAATGCCATCTTTTTAAGTGACCCCCATACCTTTGCCCATTTCCGTACAGCCCATCTCATGCCGGAACTCATGGACAGATCCAGGTTTGAAAGCTGGGAAAAACAAGGCGAAACAGATCTGTTCACAAGATGCAATGAAAAGGCAAAGGCCCTGCTTTCTTCCCATGAAGTCCAGAAGACCTCCCGGGCGGAAGAAGCATTGGCAGCTCTGTAAAAAAGCAGCCAAAAGGCTCTTATCTCTTAGATCCCTGGTGCCTGGAACCACCGGTATTTTTTCCGGAGGTTTCAGGCACCATTTATTTTGGATTACAGACCTGTCACGTATTGCGGGTATCCAGAAATTTCATGGCCGCTCCCACCAGTCCCACTGCCACAGGCAGCAGATAATCGGATATGCTGCCGGCATCACTTATGTTATCAGCTATTCCAGGCACCAGAATAATATGGCTTAAGGGATATTTTTTCAGATTGGACAACCGGGCATCTCTGGAAAAAGCCTTCTGGGTCAGGACAACTATCCGGGCACATCGGCTGCCGAAAGTAGCCAGTTCATCCAGGGCCGTATCAAACCGGGTTTCGCTGGTGGCGTCAATAATGATCAGGCAATCCTGGTCTGCATCATATCCGGGCCTGAGCACCGGCAGAAACCACTGTCCGTCAACCAGAAAAGGCAAAACCCCGTCCGGCGCAAACGGCATGAAGGTCTTTGATAAAAATTCATCCACGGAAGCACCCCCCAGATAACGGCTTTCCCATTTTTGGACCCGGGATTCTCCAAAATCGGCCACCATGTTTTTTCTGGAAACCAGTTTTACATATTTTTCATCCACCCGAAAATCCACCATTACCAGGTGGGAATAGGCGGAAACGCCGAAAGGATCGCTTTCTATGCCCCTGAATTTTTGTCCGCTGAAGTTGGTTTTCCATGGAATGCAGGTGCCCCGCATGCCGGTCAGAAACAACTGCTTTTTGTATACCTGATTTTCCTGGATGGCCATTTGCAGCTGCCGGTGCAGGCCGGCATCGGCCAGAATTGTCTGCACCATCGGCAGCATCAGCTTTAAATGGGCATCAAACAGCTTTGCCCGCCCGGGAAACCTGAAGGAGCTTATTCTGGAAAAAAACTGAGACAGAGCCACATAGACATGCTCGTACCGACAGAAAAGACCGGGGTTTTTCAAATAATATCCTTCATGGGAACCGGCAGACAACTTATGGGATACCACCTCATTTGCCGGTCCGATCCAGAGCAGATTTTCATGGGGGTAATGGAACACCTCGGATAACCTGTCTTCATCCGGTGTTTGTGAAGCAACGATGACCACCAGCGTGTCCTCCGGGCTTATCCCCTTGAGTTTTTCCGCAAATTCCACCTGGATGGGTATTCCCAGGAAAGGTTCCCACAACCGGGCAAAATTTCGGCATCCGGCTTCCGCCTGCTTGTCCATGGGAACAAAAATCAGTATGCCGTCCTCTGCCAGGTGGGTAAAAATGATCCGGGACAAATTCTCAAGCCCGGAATCACTGGAAGCGGTGAAAACAGCTGAAAACGGATCTTTTTCGTGCAGGGCAGCTCCCAGCAGGACAAGATCCTGGTAATACCGCTTTTCAATTGTGGTTTTGGCCAGATTGATCCAGCAAAGGGGCTCTGACCGCGGCGCTTTGGGGTAGATGCCCAGTCCCAGGGCCTGGTGTTTTTTGTCCATGTCATCCAGGATATCGAACAGGGACCAGGCCTGGCCGCTTTTTGTTCTGCCCGCAGTTACGGACTTGGCCATATTTCTGGGCATTTCCCCGGCAAGTCTGCCCTGGGCAAGGCCAAAGTAAAATCCCAGTAAAAACAAAAACGGTAAATCCAGGAACGGCTGAAAATGATCCGGCACCTTGGGAAGCAAAATGACCTGGTCTGCCAGATTTTTGATTTCTTCTTGTTCCCTGTTCGGGTAAGTGACGGCTATAAAGCGTGTATTCTGTCTGTGCAGGGCTGCCATGAACTGGACTGCCTCATCCAGACGCTGCCGGTTGGTGGCAAGCACCAGTATAAAATCATCCGCAGCCATGGGAATGTCCAGAAACCGGTCCAGCTCGGAATAGTCAACCGCCGTACCCATGGAGGTCCATGCATTGAGTTCCAGGTTCATAGCCCCTATTTTGGCGGCGCCCACATCGTGAAACCCGTCAACGATATAATGAAGAACGGTTTTTGAACTGTATCTGGTGGATTCCTGGCAAAAGGCTGTTACTGATTCATCTGCAAGCAGGGCCTCGAGATGGTGGGGCAGTTTGTGCAGTTCTTTGACCAGGTCTGCAATAATATTTTTTGCACCGGATACAGCTTCACACATATACAGGCAGAAAAGATCCAGGATCAAAAGCATGCACAGGGCGCTCTTCAATGGTGCCACCGTGACCTCTTCACCGCTGAGGACCGGGATGACCCCGACACTTTTGCGCACCACCAGGGCCATGTCGGAAAACGGCTTTTCCGTAATACCCACCATGAGAATATTCTGCTGTAGCAGCACAACGGCAAAATCGATCATATCCGAGGTGGTACCGGACCAGGAAACCATGATCACCAGGTCATGGTCCGGATTAATGGCGGTTTTTACATAGCTGATATCCTGGGGCGTGGTAACCACCAGATTGATGCCGGAAAAAAACGACTCCATGGTTTTTTCCACAATTTCCGACAGCAGATAGCTGAATCCGGTGCTCACCAGAATGATGCGGTTGAGGTTGGCCATATTGCTGCCGAAACGCCTTTCCAGGAGGCGGTGTCGGATATCAAACCGGGGCAGGGAATTGCCGGCGTCTGTATACCGGTGTAAAATATCTTCCATCAGACCAGGTGTTTCCAGCAGATGTTCTTCGTAAAAGGTTTTACCATATTCTTTTTGATATGATACAGGGGTGAGATAAGTCTGTTCCGGCTGGATGTCGGTTCTGATCTTGCCGGAAAAATCCTGGAAATGCAGGTGGCGCATCACTGTATCTTTGCCGGCTTTGGTCTGGATCCGTGCAAAGATCTCCGGTTGGTCCAGAGAATAAATATCCACGAGAAACGGCTTGAGAAGGGTCTTTTTTTCCTGCCGGAACCAGTCATCCTGACCGCCGGTATCTGTATCAAAAAAATCCGGCTCCACAATCATGGATTTTTTTGAATAGTTTTTCATCAGCTTCATCAGCTTGACCCCGGTGGACTGGATCAATGTCTGGGGAAACAGTCCCAGGGCTGCATTGATATCCGACACCACCATAAAATCATGTGTTTCCCTGCGTTTGACAATATACACCGGCCGGTTGTGGGCTGCCACAAAAAGCCGGTCCGGAGAAACCCGGCTGATGCCTGATACGGCAAACTGCCCCCCGGAAGGGATCATGGCCTGTACTGCCCGGATAAACGCCATTTCATCGATTTCATGGATGTTTTTTTTGCTCAGGGTTTTGAAAATCGTATAATCGATGGACTGGCTGCAGATGGACATGTCTTCAAGTTCAAGACGGTGCTGGTCTTCAATGGTTTTGTACCGCTGGTTTTCTTTGTAGGCGGTATCAAAATAGTGCCCCCAGAGCATGGCAAACAATTCCGTGGAATTGTCAGTGCGCAGATTAATCCCGGCCACCCGGGTAATGTATTGTTTTATGCGTGATTCCACATCTGAATCAAACTGGCCGTTCAATACCACCGCCCGGACCTTATTCTGGTCCATGAAGGGGTGGGAGTTGCGCACAGAGATGGCAGACTGAATAGCCCAGCGGCCCTGACCGATTACCGGCTGCACCATGGATTTGAGCAGCAGGGGATGGGTGGGGCCCGGCACATGGCCCGGGGGCATATAACAGCCGGTTTGCTTTTCCTGGTTCATATAGATTTGGGTCTGATAATAAACCAGAACAGCAGTGGCAGCAAACCCATAAAAGTTACAGGTTCTTTCAATTCGGTAAAGAATCTGCCAGTGGCGGGCTGGCCGGTCTGTATACGCGGCCCAGAAATTTTCAAAAATCATCTGGATCCGGTCCGCAGCTTCCCGGGTCAGACCGGCCAGTACCCAGGCATCCAGATATCTGAAAAGATGTGCAATGCCGTCCGTACTATAGTCTGCAGGCAATGTGACCACCACCTGCCGCAGATAATGCCAGGCATATTTTCTGGCAAAAGGATTTTTCTGGCCCTCTTTGGTTTCCACACGGCGGGGGGGACCCGGTGTTTCATCATAGGCAAACCGGTTGAATATCTGGTCAAATTCATGGAACAGATCAGGCGCTTCCACAGGCAATGGTGCAGATTTTCGGGCCTGGTCCACCTGGTCCTGAAACCCTTTTTTAATAAGCTTTTCCACCACGGCCACCGGCAGGTCGTAATCCATGATCATACAATCCATGGCAGCCTTCAAGGCCTTGGGGGAATCAATGGTGAAAATTTTTTGCATTCCCGGGTTTCCGCAGGTCCCCGGAGCAACCAGACAGATGTTTTGTGTGTCCGTCAACTGGGACCAGGTGGGAAAAGATACGGGTTTTTCCAGAGAAAATCCTTCATAGGCCAGCAGTTTTTTCTGTACCCTGGCGATAAGATTGACATGGTTTTCTTTGTCATCATCCATGAAGGCGGCTGCCTGCAGATCCCCTTCTTCAAACACGGGGTGTACCATAAGGTGATCGATGAGATTTTCCACCGAACCCACTTCCCGACGGATTTTAAGGGGTTCCAGATCACTGCCCGGCAATCCTATGCCGGTGCTGTCCGGGGCCCGGTAAATAATGGCCCACATACCTGTCAGAATCCGTGTCAGCCGGTTTTCCGCATCTCCATAATAAACGACAATACCGCACATGTGATTTTCTCCTCTAACATTTTTTCCTGATCACGCCGATACTGCCGTTTATGTAACACACAATGAAAAAAACTGATCCAGTTTTTTTCATTGACCAGGCAAAGGACACCATCTGCCGGCCTGCCGGATTTTTTACCCGGCAGGACATCGGCTATCTTGGCACCAGAATATTGAATTTTTCCCGGATACCGGCATCCACAGCATCCGGAATATAGGTGGTTTTGCTGGCCAGCAGTTTTTTTGCTATTGTCAGGGCCCGCTGTCTGGCATCCAGGGAACCGTCTGCAACCCAGCGGTCCCGGTTTCTGCGGTCTGTCACCCCGTTGCTGTTGTAATATTCTTTGCGGATATGGGTCATGGTGTGGGGGGCGGTCATGAAATTGCCGCCCGGCCCCACTGAATCAATGACTTCCAGGGCCAGGTGTTCGGCATCCACGTCAATGCCCTTGAGAACCTTGCAGCAGTTGCCGATGATTTCATCATCTAGGACAAACTGCTCATGGGCAATGGTGAGCATGGATTCCAGCATGCCGGCACTGTGGTGGATATAGTTGGAGCCGCCCATGGATGCGAGCACCGATGTTAAGGCTTTCTCATATCCGGCCTGGGCATCGGGGACCTTGGCATCGGAAAGCCCGGATGAGTTGTAATTGGGTACGTTTATGTGCCGTGACAACTGGTGAATGGCTGCATTCATCATGCCGCACTCCACAGCCCCGCCGCAGTAACCCATGGTGGCCAGGTTGGCCATACCCGGAATACCGCCGTAAAGCAGCGGCGCCCCCGGATTTGTCAGCATGCAGATGGTGATGCCCGCCAGTTCTTCGGCATGGAGCTGGGCCAGGGTTCCGGCCATGGTCAACGGAGAAGTTGACCCGGCCATGGGGGCGGAGGACAGGGCCACAGGAATATTGTTTCTGACGGCCTCCTGCATGATCAGGGTGGACTGGGTGCACAGCTTCAGGGGACTGATGGCAAAGGAGGTAATCACGGAAATGATGGGACGTTCTGCCAGTTTTTCCTTACCGCCGGCAATCATGGCTGCCATTTCCATGACCTGGTGAAGCCCGTCCTCATTGTTCACCCCGGACATGACATGTTTGCCGGACGCTGATAAGCAGGCATAGAACATGTTGATGTCATAGTCTTTTTCATCGATATCCGTGGGGATGCACGGCCGCACCAGAAAGTGGATGTTTTTGAGCTGGTCCACCAGGCAGGATACCTTGTGCAGGTCATCCAGGGTGGTGGCCCGGACCTCACCGGTGTCCGGATCCAGAATTTTGATGGCAGCCCCCCCGGTGCCCAGGTGGACACGGTCTTCTGTCAAGTGAAGATCATTTTCCGGGTTCTGACCGCAGAGTACCACTTTTGCGGGGGCTTTTTCCACAGATGCGGCAACCAGGTCCCGGGGAAGCATGATCCGTTTTTTTTCCCGATTCACTGCAGCCCCGTTTTTTTCCAGCATATCCACTGTTTTTTCCAGTCCGGATTCATAGGTGACCCCGGTCTTTTCCAGAATGGTCAATGCAGCGTTGTGCACGGTATCAATCTGCTGTGTAGAAAGCGGCTGGTACTGCCCGCCCTGCAATCCCATTAAATTCATGTCCTTCTCCTTGGGAAATTTTTATATGATTTTTGTTTTCTGTCCGACAGGTTATGGACAATTGGGTTTGTTTTATGGCATGGACCGGACCGGGTGTCAAGAAAACCGTAACAAAAGCTGTCTTTTTTTAATTTATTGTGAAGTTTGATAATTTTTGTTACAAAACAAGGCTGCAACTCAGACAATGGTTGACACCAATATCCAGACATGCAACAAAATCTGAAATTTTTTTCAAAATGGACACAAAATGACAAAAAAGACCGGCTTTCTGCAAACCACCATCCATAAAAAATACGATGCCCTGGCTGCCAAAGGCAGGCGACTGGCAGACTTTGTTTTGTCGAGTCCGGACAAGGCGGTCTTCATGACCACCAGGCAGCTGGCAGCAGCAGCAGGCACCAGTGAGGCAACCGTGGTCCGGTTTGTGCGGCAGCTGGGGTTTAAGAACTATGCCGTTTTCATCAACACCTTGCGGGATTTCATTGACAGGGACCTGACCCTGGTGGAGCGGGGAAGAATGCGCCATCTGGTGGCCGGCAGTGAAGATGCGGAACTGGACCGTCTTATCAACCAGGATATCCGCAACATCAGGTCCATGCACAAAAACATCGACCCTGCCATAGTGAAGGCCGTGCGCAGCGCGTTGAAATCCGCACCGGCCGTGTATGTCATGGGCTCCAGGCTGTCTTATTCATCAGCCCACTACATGGGCTGGACCATGGCAAAGATCAGGGCCAACGTGTGCATCCTCAACGGCAGTGACAGAACCAGCATGGACCGGATGATTTTTGCCCCGCCGGGTGCAGTGGTGGTGATCATTGCCACCTCCCGTTATCCCAATGAACTGATCCGCCTAGGCAAGATACCCCGGCGCCAGGGTCTGTGCCAGATACTGATCACGGACAGTACTGCCTGCCCCCTGGTTCAGTTCAGTGACCATGTCCTGATCACCCCCCAGAAAAGTATCCCGTTTCTGGGATCGCCCCTGTCCATGATCAGCCTGATCCATTATCTGCTCCATACCCTGGCCTTGGATATGGGGGACCGGCTGAAAGATCACCAGTCAAAACTGGACCAGGCCTACCTGGAAAACAACATCTGGTATAACTGAAAGGATTGTATTGCATATGAAACCATCCTGTACCATTATTTTTGAGCCCTTTGGCCGGCGGGTCACGGTGCCGGCCGGCACCACCCTGTTTCAGGCCGCCCTTTCCAGGGGAATACTGCTGCGATCCGATTGTGGAGAAAAAGGCACCTGCGGCAAATGCCGGGTGGTTGTCAGCCATCCGGAACAGCTGTCTCCCCGAACCCGGCAGGAACAAAAACTGCTCAAGAAAAAAACACCGGAGCACCGGCTGTCCTGCCAGGCCCGTGTATTGAAAGGGCCGCTCCAGGTTTCTGTACCCGAAAACCTGGTTCTGGGAAATGAGGTATTCGGCAAAACCGGGGTGAAAGGCCCATTCTCCGTTAATCCGGCAGTGCACCGCTTTCCCCTTGCAGCAGCCGATATCAAGGCAGCTGCCGGCAAAGACATATTGAGCCAGTCAGAAAAAATCTGCCGGGCCGTGAAAGCAAAATTTTCACGAAAAATTCGGTTCAGTGCCCGGCTTCCTCTGGCGCAACTTTCTAATCCTGATACATATGATAAAGATCTTACCGTGGTGTTTCAGGAAGATAGCGCTGTAACAGCAGTCTACAAAGGCCTGCATCCAAACG
>JAWOEP010000113.1:0-11565 GCA_046482705.1 Desulfotignum sp. | reverse complement strand
TGCCAGTCTCATAATTGAGAAGTATTTGAATGGCGAGGTAAACAGAGGCTGGTACGAACAACGAATTTTTAACGCTAACTTATTGAGCCGTGAGAAGAAGGATTAATATATAGCACAATGCGGTTCAGGTTCCGCTGGATCCGGTTCAGGGTGGAGGCGGTTTTGATCCCGGGCAGGTCTGCCAGTTTTTTTTCCAGGATCTGCAGTGAACCGGTGAGCACTGCCACCGGCGTTTTAAGTTCATGGGACAGGTGGTTGATGGCCTTGTCCTTGGCCCGGTTCATGGATGCCACATCCCGGTATGCCTCTTTCAGTGCCTCGGAAAACCGGGCGTTCTCAATGGATATGCCCACGGTGCCGGCAATCATGGTCATCAACTCCATGTCATTGTCGTCAAAGGGGTTCTGTTTTTTGTTGATGGCGCACAAGACTCCGGTAATGCGGCTTTCACTTCTGATGGGGACGCACAGAATACTTCTGGTTTCATACCCCAGTTTCCGGTCTCTTTCCGGATAGGATTCAAAGGAGGTGGCAGCCTGGTTGTTGACTGCAGGCCGGCCGGTTTTCCATACTTTTCCGGCAAGCACCTCATCCAGGGCAAAGCGTATTTTCCGGGCCCGCTGTTCCGTGTCCGAGTCATCATAGGATGCCCCCAGAAAAAACAGGTCGTTTTTGATTTCATCATACAGCAGCACCACAGCCCCTTCTGTGTTTAAAAGGCCTTTGATTTCCCGGGTGATATAATCCATGAGATCTTCCAGGTCCGGGTATTGGGGCAAAGCGGCACTGATGCGCATGATGGTGCGGTTGTTGGCTGCCAGCCGTTTTTCTTCGGTGATATCCCGGAGAATCACAAACTGTTCTCCGGGCCTGTCCCTGTACAGGGTGTGGGATGCAGCCCAGATGATCACATCCCGGTGCCGGCCGTCTTTGGTGAGGCGCTGGGTCTCATACCGGGTGAGCTGCTGTTTTTCTTTGAACCGGTCCAGCACCATGGTGGTTTCCTCCTTGAGGTTTTCCGGTACAAAGGGCAGTATGCTTCCTTTCACTTCATCCAGGCTCCATCCGAACACATTTGAAAAAGAGGGGTTCACATAGGATACCCGGCCTTGGGCATCATACAGGATAATGGGATAGGGAATGAATTCCAGCACCTTCTGGTAGGTCTGGTAAAGATCGAAAACTTCCTGCTCTTTTGTTTTTTCAGGGGTGACATCCTGCAGGGTTTCCACGGCACCGGCAATGTTTCCTTTGCTGTCAAAGACCGCTGCCGCTGTGAAGAACAGCCATTTTCCGGCGGGCGGCAGGTCGGGAAAAAAGTCGGTGGCGGCAAACAGCTTTTTGTTGGAAAGGGCTTTTTTGTATTTGGGGCCGTAAAGGTCGATGATGTGTTCATCCGGGGCATCATCGATGATCAGATCCGCCATGACCGCCCGCTTTTTGGCATAAAAGGCTTTCCACTGGTGACGGGTGCCGATCATGTCTTCCGCCCGAAAACCGCTTATTTCTTCCAGGGCCTGGTTGAAATGGATGATTTTATGAAAGCGGTCCAGGACAAATATGGGAATGGGGGCCTTGTGAATAATGTTTTTGAGCAGAAGGTTTTCTTCTTCCAGTGCAGCGATTTTTTTTTTCATTTCATAAATGTCGGTGTCGCACATAAAAACTCCAAAAGGCTTTACAAGATCCCCATATCCCCGTATAACAATCTGGTGATATGATATTGCCACTATATAAAATCATTGAATCAAATTGCAAGGATTTTAAAAGGTGACCCATAAGATGCCTGACTCCAATATCAAAACAGAGATTCTCATCCATGATTTAAAGGTGCCGATATCTGTTATCAATGCCGGGGCAAAGTCTTTGCTGGACCGCCAGGATGCATACGGCCCGCTTACGGAGAAACAGATCAAAGTGCTTAAACGCATTGTGCGCAACACCCTTGCCACCCAGCGCCTGGTGAACGATGTCCTGGAACTGGGGCGCTCCAGGGAAGGGGTGCAGATCTGTTCGGAATTCACCGTGGCATCGCTGGTTGTGGGGGTTCTGGTGGAGGTGTTTGACATGGCGGATCCCAATGTGGCCGATGCCATCAGAAAGGCCCGGACCTATGTGGAGCTCCAGCAGGCCATTGAAAAAACCGGGGTCATTCTTGATTTCCAGAAACAAACCTGGGAAACCCGGGTATGCCTGGATGCGGCCAAGGTGCGCCAGATTTTGAGAAATCTTGTTACCAACGCGTTTAAACACCGGGCCGCCCGGGTTGATATCCGGGGCCTGATACGCGAAAGCCTTCTTACCTTGTGGGTGAAAGATGACGGCCGGGGTATACCCAGATCAGACCAGCAGCGGATATTTGAAACCTATTTTACCACAGGCGGTTCCATTGAAGATGCCATCCAGAGCCACGGCCTGGGACTGGCCGGTGTCATGGTGCTGCTCAGGGACATGGGCGGTGAGCTGGCCCTGGATTCAGATTCTGGACAGGGCGCGGAATTCAAGGTGGTCATTCCCCTGGTATAGGGAACCGGGTGACCCCGCTTGCCCCGGCTGTGTGCTATTCTTTCTGGCGTTTTTCAAATGCATCCCAGAAATCCTGATCCGTTTTTTTCCACCCGGGTCCGAACAATTTGTCAAATACCGGTCTTACAAAGGAAAACCAGCCGGCATTGGCCTGTCGTCCCTGCTTTCTTGCGGTGAGCACATCTGCTGCAAACAAGGAGATATCCACCAGCTTGTCCTTGGGGACATAGGCGTCCGCCCCTTTTTCAATGGCGGTCTTCAGATTTTCCGGTGTCAGCGCATGGGCGGTGAGCATAAGGGTGGGTATGTTCAGGCGGCGGGTGATTTCCAGCAGCTGATACCCCTGCACCCCCATGATGTCAAAGATGGCGGCATCATAGGTGTTGGTTTTCAACAGATCCACAGCAGTTTCAAAGGAGCCGGCCGTATGTATCCGGCACATGAAAAGCAGTTCTTCCAGGGTTTCCAGGACATCGGGTTCATCATCCACCACCAGTATGTGTTTTCCTTCCAGTATCCGGCGGTCATCCATGACAATTTCCTTTGGTTGTATGCAGGTGAATTACAGATCCACCCAGGTTTCCGCCTCATTGCCGCAGTTGGTACAGGTGCCGGTGCCTTTGATTTTCTGCGGTTTGCTGCCCGCATCAGGTTTTTCCTGTGGTGCATCTTCTTCAACCCACTGGCAGGTAACGACCATTTCCGCTTCATTGCCGCAGTTTTCACAGGTGCATACCTGTTTGAATTTTTTTTCAGCCATGATTTTCTCCCTGATTAAAATATCTTTTTACATGCAGATACATCATAATACGGAACCATTGGCTTGACCAGTCAAAATTTTTGTCTGCCATGCTTTTACAGGTGACAACGCGTGCTTTTTTTGGGTGCGATACCTGCCCCCTGGAGGCCACCTTGCTTGCAGCTGACCCCGGTTCCGGGCAAAATATGCTTGACAAAGCTTTTGTGAAACGCTCTTATACGAAAAGTCTGATAATAATTTAAACATGCAGGGGGTAATTCTGATTGCATCCCAGGAGGAAAGAATGAAAATGAAAGTAACCCGGGTGGATACGCCCGGTACCCGGCCGAAAGATGAAGATCTTGGATTTGGTACGGTGTTTACCGACCATATGTTTGTGATGGAATATGCAGAAGAAAAAGGGTGGCATGATCCGCGCATTGAACCGTTTGCCGACTTTGCCCTGTCACCGGCTGCCATGGTGTATCATTACGGGCAGGCAATTTTTGAGGGGCTTAAGGCCTATAAGACCCCGGACAAAAAAATCCAGCTGTTCCGGCCCAGGGACAATTTTACCCGGCTGAACCAGTCTGCCAGGGGGTTGTGCATACCGGAAATCGATGTGGATTTTGTCATGGATGCCCTGAAACAGCTGCTGAAACTGGAAAAAGACTGGATCCCGGAAACCCTGGGGACCGCATTGTATGTCCGGCCGTTTATCATTGCCACCGATCCCTTTCTGGGGGTGAGATCCTCTTTTACCTTCAAATTTTTCATTATCCTGTCTTCAGTGGGGGCCTATTATGCCGGGGGCCTGGCACCGGTGAAAATCTGGGTGTCCAGGGACCATGTCAGGGCTGTTCCCGGCGGGGTGGGGGAATTCAAGACCGCAGGCAATTATGCAGCCAGCCTCAATGCCGGTGAAATCGCCAAAAAAAAGGGCTATGCCCAGGTGCTGTGGCTGGATGCCCTGGAGCGCAAATATGTCGAAGAGGTGGGGGCCATGAACATCTTTTTTCTCATTGATGGTGAACTGGTGACCCCCAATCTCACCGGCAGTATTTTGCCCGGCATCACAAGGTTTTCCGTCATTGATCTGGCAAAAAAATGGGGCATGCCGATGTCGGAACGGAAAATCAGCATTGACGAGGTGTTTGATGCCCATGCAAAGGGGACCCTCACCGAAGTGTTCGGGTCGGGTACAGCAGCCGTGATATCCCCTGTGGGTGAAATCTGCTATGGAGACAAAAAGATCCATATCGGTGACGGCACACCCGGCAAAACCGCCATGAAATTTTATGATGCCCTGACATCCATCCAGTACGGAACAGCCGAAGATACGGAAAACTGGATTGAAACGGTTGATTAATGCCGGGTTTGATCAGGTTTCAGGACATAAAACAATGATGTGAGAACCACTGTCGAACGATTGGAGATACAATGGCCAGGAAAAAAGAAAACACCCCCATTGGAAAACGGATCAAACGGGCCAGGCTGGACAGAAAAATCACCCTGGATACCATGGCCAATGAGACCGGGTTGTCCAAGGATGTCATCAAACAGATAGAAAGCGGGCAAAAACGGCCCTCTGTGGGCACCCTGCTCCAGATGTCCAGGGTCCTGCAGCTGGATTCCGATTTTCTGCTCAAGGATACGGAAGAAGCCCGGGAAAAACGCTCGGATGCCTATACCAAAAGAACCGACAAATATGCCTACACTCCCCTGACCCCTGGTGCGGAAAACAAGCATTTAAAGGCGTTCCGCATTGTGGTGGAAGCCGGTACCCGGCACGAGGGGGTGGGGTTCCAGCACCAAGGAGAGGAGTTTGTCCATGTGCTGGAAGGAAAAGTGGAAGTCCAGGTGGGGGATCATGTGAATATCCTGGATGCCGGGGATTCCCTTCATTTTAATTCCGGGGTCAGGCATGACCTGCGCAATACCGCTGATACCGATGCCGTGTTGATTGTGGTTGTGTATGTCCCTTAACTATGGAGGTGTCCGGTTATGCTATTCAAACTGACAGATGAACAGAAAATGATCCGGAACATGGTCCGGGAGTTTTCCAGAAAAGTGGTGGCTGCAACAGCTGCGGAACGGGACAGGACCAAGGAGTTTCCGGCAGACAATTTCCGGCAGATGGGGGAACTGGGCCTCATGGGCATGATGATTCCCGAGGAATACGGCGGAGAATCCGCAGATACGGTGTCCTATGTCCTGGCCCTGTCGGAAATTGCCTATTCCTGTGCCTCCACCTCGGTGGTCATGTCTGTGCAGAACTCCATTGTGTGCGAAAGCCTGAACAATTTCGGCACAAAAGACCAGAAACAGCAGTTTTTACAGCCCCTGGCCTCAGGGGAAATCATCGGGGCCTTCGGCCTTACCGAGCCGGATGCGGGATCAGACCCGGTTTCCCAGGCTGCCACCGCTGTCCGGGACAAGGACCACTATATTATCAACGGCACCAAGCGGTTCATCACCTCGGGCAAACATGCCAAACTGGTGCTGGTGACGGCCAAAACCGATCCTGATGCCGGCCACAAGGGCATTTCCTGCTTTATTGTGCCCAAGGACACCACAGGGCTGATCGTGGGGCATGAAGAAGACAAGATGGGATTGCGGGCCTCGGACACCACAGACCTGATTTTTGAGGACTGCCGGGTGCCGTCATCCCAGATGCTGGGAAAGGAAGGAGACGGTTTCAAAATTGCCATGTCCGGCCTGGACAGCGGCCGCATCGGCATTGCTGCCCAGTCTCTGGGGGTGGCACAGGCCGCCTTTGACGCGGCAGTGAAATATGCCGCAAAAAGACGGCAGTTCGGGGTGCCCATCACCAAGCACCAGGCCATCCGTTTTCAGATTGCAGACATGGCCACCCAGATCGAGGCTGCCAGGCAGCTGGTGTTTTCCGCCGCCTCCATGAAGGACAGAAAAGAGCCGTATACCAGAGAAGCCTCCATGGCCAAGCTGTTTGCTTCTGAAATGGTGAACGAAATTACGGCCCGGGCCATCCAGATGCACGGGGGATACGGGTTTACCAAAGATTACGTGGTGGAGCGGCTGTACCGGGATGCCCGGGTGTTCACCATTTATGAGGGGACATCCGAGATACAGCGCATTGTGATATCCAACAATATCCTCAAAGACAAGCGCAAACTTTAGTAGGTGCCGTCCTTGAAAATGGATTCGGCAAAGGCCACATCCTCGGGGCAGAACACAAACAGGCACTTGCCGTCGGCATCGGACACAGATCCGTATACATAATTGATGTTGATCTGTTCTTCCCCGAATTTTTTGGTGATTTTGGCAAATTCCCCGGGTTTGTTGGTGATGTCCACGGCCACCACCTCTTTTGTGTCAAACAGGTAATCGTTTTCCCGTAACAGGGCTACAGATGCCTCAGGATTGTCGGTCAACAGGCGGACCAGGGCAAATTCCGCAGAATCTCTGCGCATGGAGCTGTAACTGGCGGATGATGCCAGCCGCTTGAGGGATTTGCCCCGGGCTTCGAACAGGTTCTGGACATATGATGACGCATCCTGGATGGTGATGGCATCAATATTGATATTGGCCTTTCCGAACAGGTCGGTGAGCTTTGCCAGTTCACCGGGCACGTTTTTGAGAAACAGCGATATTTCAATTTTGATCATGGTGGTGTCCCCTATTTTATTTATCCGGTTTGGCGCACAATAGGCCGGGCGGTAAAACCGGCTACGCAGTCTGGGCCTGGGCGGTCCGGGCCATCTCCACCCCCCGGTCAAACGCATCCATGTTCAAGGGAATGATTTTGGGTTTGGCGGCAAACTCCTCCTTGACACAGGTTTTGAGCAGATCCAGGTCCACCAGTTCACTTTTGGCGGCAAACGCGCTTAAGGCAACTATGTTGGCAGCCCGGACAGAACCGGCCTTGATGGCGATATCATTCACCGGCACCACCAGCTGGGTGACATCGGTGCGTTTGCTTGTCACCGGGATCAAAGAGGAGTTGATGAAAATAATGCCCCCCGGTTTGACATTGTTTTCAAACTTTTCCAGGGACGGCAGGTTCATGGCCACCAGATGGGTGGGGTTCTTTATGATGGGGGATCCGATGAGCCTGTCGCTGATCACCACGGTGCAGTAGGCTGTTCCTCCCCGCATTTCCGGACCGTAAGAGGGTATCCAGGCCACAAAGGAGCCCTGTTTCATTGCTGCATAGGCCAAAAGCTTTGCACTGACCAGAATCCCCTGGCCCCCGAATCCGGCAAATTGTATTTCTGTCTGCATTGGTATCTCCAAAAAAAATTAGAATCTGTCTATTCAGGTACTTTATAGTCACCCAGTTCATAATAGGGCAGCAGGGTGTCTTCCGCCCATTTCAGGGCATCCAGCGGTGTCAGGCCCCAGTTGGTGGGACAGGTGGAGACCACCTCCACAAAACTGAAGCATTTGTTTTCCATCTGGTACTGAAATGCCTGTTTAATGGCTTTTTTTGCCTTGTTCACCTGCTGGGGTTTGAGCACGGCCTGCCGGGTGATATATGCCGGGGTCACCAGCTCGGCCAGCAGGTTGGCCATGCGGATGGGCATGCCCGTGTCAGCGGTATCTCTTCCTGCGGGAGCGGTGGTGGCCCGCTGTCCGCCCATGGTGGTGGGGGCCATTTGTCCGCCGGTCATGCCGTAGATGGCATTGTTGATAAAGATGGTGGTGAATTTTTCCCCCCGGTTGGCAGCATGGATGATTTCTCCCATGCCGATGGAGGCCAGGTCCCCGTCCCCCTGGTAGGTGAATACCATCAGATCCGGCCGGACCCGCTTGATGCCGGTGGCCATGGCCGGGGCCCGGCCGTGGGCGGCTTCCTGAAAATCACAGTCAAAATAGTTGTATGCCAGCACCGCACACCCCACAGGGGCGATGCCCACGGTTTTTCCCTGTATCCCCAGGTCATCGATGGCTTCAGCCACCAGGCGGTGGACAATGCCGTGGGTACATCCGGGGCAGTAGTGGGTGTGGGTTTTGCTGAGCGCCTTTGGCGTGGTAAATGTCTTTCCCATGGTGTGCTCCTATAACAGTCCTTTGATAATGTCGATAATTTTTTCCGGGGAGGGGATCTCACCGCCGCACTCTCCGTAGAATTCCACGGGACGTCTGCCTTTGACGCAGCGTTCCACATCTTCCACCATTTGTCCCATGCTCATCTCAATGCTGATGACCGCTTTGCAGCTGTCTTTGCATGCAGCTTCAAACACGGCTTTTTCCGGAAAGGGGAACAGGGTTTTGGGCCGCAGCATGGCCACTTCGATGCCGTCTTCTTTGAGCAGGTCGATGGCGGTTCTGCACACCCGGCTCATGGTGCCGTAGGAGGTGATCAGCACCTGGTAATCGGTGTCGCCGTTGTACAGCTCAAACTGCACCTCCTCTTTTTTCATCTGTTCATATTTGGCTTTGAGGGCCAAATTGTGGGCATTGAGTGCTGTGGGATCCAGAAACAAAGATTTCACCAGGTTGCGTTTTTTGCTTTTGCGGTAATCCATGCCGCTGGTGGCCCAGTCATCCTTGTTGGTGGGTTCGGTTTTCAGGCCATCGGGAAACTCCACCGGCTCCATCATCTGTCCGATGAGCCCGTCTCCCATGATCATAACAGGGCCTCTGTATTTTTCCGCCAGGGTAAAGGCCTGCATGGTCATCTCAACAGCCTCCTGGACCCCGTCCGGCGCCATCACCAGCAGGTGGTAATCCCCGTGACCCCCGCCTTTGACAGCCTGGAAATAATCCCCCTGGGAAGGCAGAATGCCGCCCAGGCCCGGGCCGCCCCTGACAATATTGACAAATACTGCCGGGCACTGGGCAGCCGCAATATAAGATATGGCTTCACTCATCAGGCTGATGCCCGGAGAAGAAGAAGTGGTCATCACCCGTTCGCCGGCAGCTGCTGCCCCGAAAATCATATATCCCACCGCGACTTCACTTTCCCCCTGGAGAAACACCCCGCCTTCTTCAGGGAGCCGTTTCACCAGGTATTCCGCAACTTCGGACTGGGGGGTAATGGGATATGCAAAATAATTTTTACAGCCTGCCCGGATGGCAGCCTCACCGATGGCCTCGTTTCCCTTCATTAATACCTTTGCCATTATTATTTTTTCCTTGGGATCAGAAGTTAAATTTTTGCCTTTTTTCAGGCGGTCTGGGTCTCGACAATGTTAATGGCCACATCCGGGCACATGATACAGCATATGGTGCACTGGATACAGTCTTCAGGCCGGGCCTGATAGGCGGGAAAATGCCCTTTGGCATTCACCTTGTCAGTGATCTCCAGAACGTTTTTGGGACAGAAATTGACACACAGGCCGCAGCCTTTGCAGCGTTCCTCGTCAATTATGTGTTGCAATGCCATGTGAATTACTCCTTATATGTGTCGGTCTTGGTGTTGCTTTTGTATACAGGGTCATGTTTTTAGGGTGCGTTTCCAGGGAAACAAAAGTTTTCTGTCAATGGTCAGTACCGGACAGGAAAAATGCGCCAGATCATCTTTGGTCAGTATCCCGGGGGGAGCGGTGATGAATTCCAGAGGAATCCGGGTCTGGTCTGCCACGCTTTTGACCAGTTCATGGCCTTCACGGATATGGCCGGCAAGGGTTTCATCCATGAGGTTGGCATTGGACACAAACCCGGTGACTTTCAGCTTTGCAGATATTTCAATTTCCTGTTTGATTTTGATACACCCTGCCACATCCCCGGTAAAGGGCCTGAATGCGTTAATCACCTGGAGCAGGCGCACGGGTTTGTCCTGCAAAACAGATGCCAGCGCCCCCAGCACCGTAACCCCCACATCGTCTCCGCCGGCATCCAGAATGGTCAGATCCGAAGGCTGTCGGAGAATATCAGCCACAGCAGGGGCCAAAATGGGCAGATCCGCAAACATATATTGCCGGTCCGGCAGGATCACCTGTATGCCCAGCGCTTCCAGGGGGATTCTGGCTTCCCTGGTCCTGAAATAGGGATTGACCAGATCCAGGTCGGCAATATTCACGGCCATCCCGGTTTTGCGGCAGGCAGCCGCCAGGTTGATGGCGGTTTCGGTTTTTCCGCTTCCGTAATTGCCCGCAACCACCACAATACCTGTAAAATCCAAACCCACGGTTTTTCCCTTGTCTCTTTTAAAATCAGTTAAACCGCTATTAAATCAGATACGCTTTATTTTTGCAATTTTTTTTTTCAGTTTCCCCGGAGTGAATACATTCCAAGCGTCAACTCATCTATCTCAGGCCCTCAAGGTCGTCAAATTATTTTTACCACGAAGGTCACGAAGAACACGAAGAAGCCCCTTCTTCGTGTTCTTCGTGACCTTCGTGGTTTTAAAAAAATCAGTTCAGGGATACTGCTATGTTTTGTATCTCGCTTTTTTTCAGGCGCCGGCCTTTTTCAATGCTTGCATCTTTTATGGCCCGGGTTATCTCATCCAGGCGGGCGGTGTCAAAGGCAATATTGTGCAGATCCAGATACTTTTGCACCATGCGCCTGCCGCACAAAAGGTTCAGAAAAAAATTCGGTGCGGCCCTGGCCCCGAATTGTCCATCCGCATGGGTGCCGGCCACATGGGTATGCACTGCCCGGCCGAACACCGGTGTACAGGGAGATATCAGGCCCTGCCCGGTCTGGTCTTTGACAATGCCGTCCACAAAGGTGTAATAGGCATGGACCAGGTCCATATCTTCATGTCTGAATCCGGAAGCGATACCCTGGTCAGCCAGTATCCGGACCACGGTATACAGGTCACCGATACCGTTGCGTTCACCGATTCCCATTTTGCAAATTTTGCGTTTTTGATGAATCCTATGACGTTTGCCTATCTGGAATACCATGCACGCCAATTGCTCAGCGTTTAGGTAGAAATTGTGAAATTTCGAATGCCATGTTGGACAAATTATGGGATTGTGTATATACAATGCGCGGTCCCGTGAAATTCATGCCGATACCTTCGTTTCCGAATGCCGTTGAAAAAATGCTCTTCCCCAAGTTCTCCAGCGTGTATATGGGTTCGTCCTTGTTTTCTGATGCAATCGACGCCAAAAAGAGACCGTTGTCGACCAAAAGCGATTGACCTTTTTTGAGCTCGTGTTTTTTGAAATGCCCGAATGCACCCAACCAAACATGGCCTTCTTGTTTTCCTCGACATGTCAATTTTGGAAGCACACCGCCTTCTTCTTGCCCGATGTCGAAAAAACCCCGCCAATTCAGCTTTCCACTTATGTCCACATTGGGCGAGCACGCGATGAAACTGCCGCGATTGATTTGCAATTCTTGTCCGGGCTTGATCTTGAGAT
>JAWOEP010000095.1:0-4067 GCA_046482705.1 Desulfotignum sp. | reverse complement strand
CCCGCCCCTGCCTGCAACCCCTGCCCGGCCCGAGATTGCGCAATCTGACGGACCGGACAGGGGTTACCTATTCCTACAGCAGGTCTGCATAAAAATCATTGCCTTTGTCATCCACAATGATAAAGGCGGGAAAATTTTCCACCGTAATCATGTACACCGCTTCCATGCCCAGTTCCTCGTATTCCACCAGCTCCACTTTTTTGATGAAATCCTTGCCCAGACGGGCTGCAGGGCCTCCGGGGGAACCCAGGTAGAACCCACCGTATTTTTTGCAGGCATCCGTGACCTGCTGGCTTCTGTTCCCCTTGGCCAGCATGATCATGGAAGCACCTTCGGCCTGAAACACCGGCACATACGGGTCCATCCGTCCGGCAGTGGTGGGGCCGAAAGCACCGGATGCCTCGCCTTCCGGGGTTTTGGCAGGCCCTGCATAGTAGATAATGTGGTTTTTGATATAATCCGGCAGGCCTTCTTTCTTTTCATACCGCTCCATGAATTTTGCATGGGCAATATCCCTGGCCACAATGATCTTTCCGAAGAGAGACAGGCGGGTAGACACCGGATACTGGGACAGCTGGGCCAGAATTTCCGGCATGGGCCGGTTCAGGTCCACAGCCACAGCCGGTGCCATTTTCGGTTCCGCCGCCGGCAAAAACTTTTCCGGATTTTCCTCCAGCTGTTCCAGAAAAATGCCGTCCCGGGTGATCTTGCCTTTAATCTGCCGGTCTGCTGAACAGGAAACCCCGATGCCGATGGGGCAGGAGGCCCCGTGTCTGGGCATGCGGATCACCCGTACATCCAGGGCAAAATGGCGCCCTCCGAACTGGGCACCCAGTCCCAGTTTCCGGGCTGCGGCCAGCACTTTTTCTTCCAGGCCGGTATCCCGGAAGGCATGTCCTGTGTCACTGCCTTTTACGGGCAGAGAATCCAGATACCGGGCCGATGCGAGCTTCACAGCTTTCAAGTTGGTCTCAGCCGAGGTGCCGCCGATGACAAAGGCGATGTGATAGGGCGGACAAGCCGCCGTGCCAAGGGCTTTCATCTTTTCAGTCATGAAATCCAGCAGCGATTCTTCTGAATTGAGTACCGCCTTGGTCATCTGGAACAGGGCAGTCTTATTGGCAGACCCCCCGCCCTTTGCCATGAACAAAAAATTGTATTCCTCCCCCTGGACCGCGGCGATATCAACCTGGGCAGGCATGTTGGTTTTGGTGTTGGCCTCTTTGTACATGGTCAGGGGCGCATTCTGGGAATAGCGCAGATAATTTTTGGTATAGGCCAGAAAGGCTCCCCTGGACAACTCCTGCCCATCATCTGACCAGGTCCACACCTGCTGCCCCTTTTTCCCCATGACAATGGCGGTGCCGGTATCCTGGCACATGGGGTATACTTTTTTGGCGGCAATCACTGCATTTTTCAACAGTTCCAGGGCCACATACCGGTCATTGTCCGAGCTTTCAGGATCATGGATAACATCGCGCAACTGTTCCAGATGCCGGGTCCTGTAGAGATGGGCCACATCCTTGAACGCGGCTTCCGCCAGCTGGGTGAGGGCCCTGGGTTCCACCAGGAGTACCTCACTGCCCTCGAATTCTCTGATCCGGACATGCTCTTTGGTCAAAAGGCGGTATTCCGTGGTATCCTCACCCAGGGGGAACAGGGTATCGTACTTGAATTCAGTCATGATTCACCTTATTGATATATTTTATCTGATCAGCGCCATTTTCCGTCTCAGATACGCGATCTGGGTCTGGTGGGGCAGGTCCTTGGGGCAGTAATCTTCACACCCCAGCAGGGTCATGCACCCGAATACCCCGTCATCATTGCCCATGATTTCGTAAAATTCATCATCGGTGCGCTTGTCTCTGGGATCCAGGGCAAAGCGGGCCAGGCGCATGAATCCCACGGCAGACAGAAAATCCGGGCGCATGCGTTTGGTGGCACAGGCAGACACACAGGCCCCGCACTCCACACACCGCTCCAGTTCATATATCTCATCTGCCACATCCGGGTCCATGCGCTCTTCCAGCGCATCATAGTTGACCGCGTCTGCATGCAGGTCATGAATCCAGGATTCCACCCGCTCGCTCATGGCCCGCATGAATTTCCCGGTGTTCACGGACAAATCCCCGATGAGTTCAAATCCGGGCAGGGGCAAAAGCGTGATCTCGCCGTCGGCAAAATTGGCGGTCAGGGTTCTGCAGGCCAGATCCGGCTGCCCGTTGATCACCATGGCACAGGAGCCGCAGATACCGGCCCTGCACACAAAATCAAACTGCAAAGAGGGGTCCTGGGTTTCCCGGATTTCATTCAATGCAATAAAAATGGTCATGCCCGGGGCTTCGGTAACCTCATAGGTCACCATCCGGGGCTTGTCCCCTTTTTTCAAGGGGTTATACCGAAATATCTGAAATTTCAACACGCGTGCCTGATCACTCATTATTTATACCCCCTGCCGATACGCTCGTTTTTGCCTTTGAATTTTTCCGGAATAGGTGTGGGATTCAGCAACTGCTGCAGCTCAAACCGGTCTGACGCTTTATTGGTTTTTGTAATCTCCTCTATTTCTGCCATGCGCTTTTCCGAATCCGGGTGAAGAATGATGTTGTCCACCCCGTATCCCCTGGAACCGGGGGGCATTTCCATTTTCATGACATCAAGGTCCTCATAGGAGATATCCGGCAGGTCAGTGCTGTCATCCGGCCAGGTGGCAAGGGTTCTCTTCAGCCAGTCTTTGTCATTTCTTTCCGGAAAATCTTCTCTGGCATGGGCGCCCCGGCTTTCGGTTCTGAGCATGGCGCCGTAGGCCACACACTGGGCCAGTTTGATCATCTTGGGTACCCGGATCGCTTCCACCAGTTCCGGGTTGGAAGAGGAGATCCGGTTGCGCAGGGCAATATGGCGGGCACGCTGGTGCAACACGGTCAGCTCTTCCACCGCCTTTTCCAGGTCCGGCCCGTTTCTGAATATGCCCACTTTGTCCATCATGATCTGCTGCATTTCAGCCTTGAGCGCAAAGGGGTTTTCCCCGAAATCCCGCACCAGAAGATCGGTGATCTTTTTTTCCTCTTTTTTAATAAAATGTGCGATGGTGGCGGTGGACACGTTCAAAGCATTGGCACCACAGTAATCTGCCACAAATTCCCCCACGATCATGCCGGCCACAACGGTCTCGGCCACGGAATTGCCCCCCAGACGGTTGAAGCCGTGCATATCCCAGCAGGCTGCCTCCCCTGCGGAGAAAAGCCCTCTGAGGGTGGGGCTCTCGCCGGTGGCATTGGTTCTCACCCCGCCCATGGAGTAATGCTGGGTGGGCCGCACCGGAATATATTCTTTTACCGGGTCGATGCCAAGGAAGTATTCACAGATCTCCTTGACCTCCCGCAGGTTCTTTTCAATATGTTTTCTGCCCAACAGCGTGATATCCAGCCACAGGTGGTCCCCATAAGGAGAGGGCACACCTTTGCCTTTTCTCATGTGTTCGGTCATGCGCCGGGACACCACATCCCTGGAGGCCAGTTCTTTTTTCTCAGGCTCGTAATCAGGCATGAACCGGTACCCGTCCTTGTCCAGCAGCAGGCCACCGTCTCCTCTGCACCCTTCTGTGGTCAGAATGCCCACCGGCACGATGGCGGTGGGGTGAAACTGCACCGCTTCCATGTTTCCCAGGGTGGCCACGCCGGTTTCCAAGGCGATGGCCGTGCCGATGCCTTCTGAAATCACGGCATTGGTGGTCACGGAATACAGCCGGCCATACCCGCCCGTGGCAATGGTGGTGGCCTTGGCCACATACGCGACAAGCTCCCCCGTGATCAGGTCCCGGACAATGGCCCCATGGCAGACCCCGTTTTCATGGATCAATGCCACGGCCTCTTTTCTTTCATGCACCGGGATCCCCAGCTGGATCGCTTTGTTGTCCATGGCATAGAGCATGGTATGGCCCGTGCCGTCCGAGGTGAAACAGGTGCGCCATTTCTTGGTACCCCCGAAATCCCGGGCCGTGATCAGGCCCTGGGCTTCATGTTTTTCCGTGATGGTGACCTTTTCCCCGTTGATGATCACCTCCC
>JAWOEP010000024.1:0-2687 GCA_046482705.1 Desulfotignum sp. | reverse complement strand
TGATGGACATCAAAACCATCGAGGTCCAGATGCTGTCCCCAAAGCCCAAGACAGCCATTATCAAAGAAATTTTCAGATCCCTTCATCAGAACCTGAAACAGGTCGGTGCCACGGCATTGACCGAAAAACTGCATACCATTATTTCAGCATAGAGGCAAACTTTTCATGACAACACCATTTACCATCCATCCCATTGTCCTGGGAACCAAAGTATTTGACAAGAGCATGATGACCTATCAATACGGCCAGGGCCAGACCTTTACCATTCCCATCTATGCCTGGCTTATAAAAGGGGCAGATGAAACCATCCTGGTGGACACAGGAGAGATGCACCCCATCCAGTCCAAAGACAGAGAAACCGCCATCAACGGCAGAATATACACATTTGAACAAGGCCTGGCCCGTCACGGCCTTGCGCCTGCAGATATTGATATCGTCATCCACACCCACCTGCACACCGATCATTGCGAAAATGACTACAAATGCGAAAACGCCCGGTTTTTTGTCCATGAAAAAGAGATGGCGGCAATCCACGACCCCCATCCCCTGGATTACCGGTACCTGGAAGACTATATCGAGGACATTGAAGAAAACGGCCAGATCCAGACCATAAACGACAACAGGGAAATCATCCCCGGCATCCGGGTGATGCACACCCCGGCCCACACCAGAGGCGGCATGACCGTGATGGTTGATACCCCCAAAGGCACGGCAGCCATAACAGGATTCTGCATCATTGATGAAAACCTGAACCCCCCGCCTGAAATCCTCGGCATGGAGATGGCGGTCATCCCGCCGGGCACACATGTGGATGCCTATGCTGCCTATGATATTCTGGAAGCTGTCAAAAAAAAAGCAGACATCCTCATTCCTCTGCATGAACCACGGTTTGCAGCCATGGATATTATTTAAAAAAAAATCGGAATAAAAATATTTCTGCGGGTATCTTGTTTTCAGTACGATTGAATACTTGACCAATTGTTGTAAATTTTCATGCCTTGGCGGGCACAACAAAGTAAGGGAGCTGTTAGCTTTTAGCTGTTAGCTTTTAGCTGTTAGCTGTTTTCAAATAAACAAATACGCTTTTTTTTACATTTAGGAGATCATTATGGCCAAAGATACATCTATTACAAAACAGGTGCCGGCATCAGAACGTACCACCTGCGAAGCCACCGGACAGATGCTGGAAAAAGCCAGAAGAGACGGGGTGGTCATTGCCCTGGACCGGGCCACGGACATGAAAGCCTGCCCCATCGGGGTGGAATCTGCCTGCTGCAAACACTGCTACATGGGACCCTGCCGTCTCAATCCCAAAGACCCCTATAAAAAAGTGGGCATCTGCGGTGCCACCATTGACACCATCATGGCCAGAAACCTGGGCCGGAATGTGGCAACCGGATCATCCTCCCACAACGATCACGGCATGCATATCCTCAAATTATTCAGAGGCATTGTTGAAAAGAAAATTACGGACTTTTCCATTGACGATACCTTGAAACTGGAAAAACTTGCCCACTCCCTTGGAATCGACACCCAGGACCGGGAAGTGTATGATGTGGGAAAAGATCTGTGCGATGAACTGGAAAAAACCTTTTCCAATGTGGATGGAGAGATGCCGTTTACCCGGCTGGCGCCCGAGGCCACTTTGGAACAGTGGCGCAAAGACGGTATCGTGCCCAGGGGTGCCATGAAAGAAGTTCTGGAAATGATGAGCCGGACCCACATAGGATGCGACCAGGACTACAACAGCCTGATGAAACAGATCAGCCGTACGGCCCTGGCTGACGGCTGGGGCGGCTCCATGGTGGCCACGGAACTGTCCGACATCATGTTCGGCACTCCCTCTCCCATAGTCGCCGAGGTCAACATGGGCGTGCTCAAGGAAGACCATGTCAATGTCATTGTCCATGGCCATGAGCCTGCCATGTTCGAAGGCATGCTGGCGGCCGTGAATGATCCCTTCTTCATCCAGGCGGCCAAAGACAAGGGGGCCGTCGGCATCAATCTGGTGGGCATGTGTTGTTCAGGCGCGGAAATGATGTCCCGCCACGGGATTCCCCATGCCGGCAATTTCTCATCAACAGAAGCGGTGCTGGTCACAGGGGCTGTGGATGCCATGGTGGTGGATATCCAGTGTATCAAACAGGGGCTGGCACAGGTGGCCAAATGTTATGACACCCATTTTATAACCACCAGCGACCGGGCCCATATCGAAGGGGCCACCCATATCGAATTTGAGGAAAACGATCCCAGGGCCTGTACAGATCAGGTGCTGACCAAAGCTATTTCCCGGTTCGGTTCCCGCAGCATGCCCATCCAGATCCCCAACCAGATCCAGAAAGGGGTCCAGGGGTTTACCCATGAGTACATCGAGTACATGCTGGGCGGCACCTTCAGGGGGTCTTATTCACCCCTGAATGACAACATCATGAACGGCCGGATACGGGGTGTGGCAGGGGTTGTGGGCTGCACCAACCCCAAGGTCCAGCAGGATTATATTCATGTGGAACTGGTAAAGGAACTGATCCGCAATGATGTTCTGGTTCTCCAGACGGGCTGCTCCCAGATCGCCCTGTCCAAGGCAGGATTGCTGACACCGGAAGCCGGTGCCCTGGCAGGTCCCGGCCTTGCTGAAGTCTGTGAAACCGTGGGCATGCCGCCTGTGCTAGGGCTGGGCTCCTGCGTGG
>JAWOEP010000018.1:0-12688 GCA_046482705.1 Desulfotignum sp. | reverse complement strand
GTTTTGATTTTATAGAATGTGTTTTAATCCAAGGCTTACCAGTTTTTTGTATCCATGTTCCTGAAGTACAGCTTTGAGCAGTCCATCCAGTTTTTTTTCAACGGCAGGGGTAAGAATCTCCTGGATCTGAATCCCATTCTTCTCTGAGATATCAATTAAAGAGGTCTTTGCCTTTTGCACTATCAGGTCATCTGATTTTTCTTTGAGTTTTCCGGACATATGTTTATTCCTTTGTGTTTTTAATAAAACACTAGCAAATTGTAAATGTTTTTACAATACAATCCGGATAATCTGGATATTTGCTATAAGGTTCCCATTTTTAGTCCCTGGATATGCCTTGTGCCTATTCCGACGGTGTCGGAGACCGATTATTCTGGCGGTCCGGCAGGAAAAAAAGAAATGTGGTGAGGTTTCGCCAGCCGATTGTATTTTTCACAGACCACTGCGACACTGACGGGGGCCGTTCACAGGCCCATCAGAGATTTTCAGAAAAACCTCTGCAAATTCAATCCTTGGTTGTCTGGTATTATGGGTAAATGGAGAGAGGTGGGGGGAAGGAAGGTTAGAATACTTTATTCCAGCTGAGCACCATATTTTATTAAGATGTCTTCCCGGGTGATTTTTTCTTCCACGCCGGTTGGCCGAAGAACATTCCGGCCACAAAGAATAAACACTTCATATGCATCGAAGATGGCATAACGGTCTTCATCAAAAATAATCAACTTGTTTCCGTTTTCTTCTTTGATTTTTTCCCTGAACTTTCTAATCCCGGTATCCCGGCCATTTTTTTCCAGTTTATCCTGCTGATCCATCCAATCTTTAAAAGCGGTTGTCAGTGCCATGACAAATATGGTCAGATATACATGAACAATAAAGCCGGCTTTGGTATTGACAGGAGGTCTTTCTACGAACCATGCTTGTTTGGCTTCCCTGAATAATGCATTTTCGATTTCACTTCTGGCATCATACCGGTCATACACATTCAGGGGATCATCCACAGAACCATTTGTAAGAATGACCATGATTTTAGAATCAGGGTTGTTTGCCTTATATGGATCATGCCAGACCAAAACCGCGTTAATGGGATTGGCCGTAAAACTTTTGCTGTTCTGGTGGCTGCCGCTGCCAAGCGGGCCGTAAAATTCTGCCGAGGTCAGGCCTTCCAAGGCTTCAACATCCCAGATATCTGTGACATTGACTTTGTTTTTTCCCGATCCGACCGATCGTGTTTTTTTTCTGGTGATGCGATCACCTGTTCCAGCGCAGGAACGTGCATCATCATAAACGTCCATATTGGTTTTTGCAGGGATAAAAAAATTGATGTTTTCACTATTGAGCCACCATAAAAAAACACCATCCATAAATCCGCGGTCAATGGCAAGAGAAACAATTTTTCCATGGTCACCAAGATTGTCTATTGCCTGTTGTACTACTTGTTTTGCCATTTGCGTGTCATGGACCTCAATAGTGGTGAACCGCATGGCCAAAGGAAGACGGCTGTTTGGATCCCATACCACCCATATTTTGAACCCGAAAATGGTTTCTGCAACTTTTCGGATTCGTTTCCGGCGGAGTCGCAGTTCAGGTGGTTTTTCTTTTGTCACTTTTCCGCAGCCTTTGCATTTTTCTGTAGACTCAATAAGAGAGGCATCCAGCAGCGCATGAACCATTTTTGGGAAAAAATTGTTTGCCGCCAAAATGGATATCCCGCAATTGAACAATTTTTCCAAGGTAGGTGCAATGATTTTCGCCAGGGTATCTCTTATATAATCACAAGATACCGGACCACGTATTTGTGTGGGTTGTTTTTCATCATCAGGGGGTTTTTTTTTGCCCCGCATGCACGTGCCTTCTTTAATATCTCTTCCATTGAATCCCACAAGGCGCATAAGGGACTGGCTTCGCAGAATAACAGAATCCATATGCCAGAAAAACGGAAGACCGGCCACAATGCGCATCAGATAAATATAGATGATTCGCATGAACGGTACCGGACTGTTTCTTTTTTTGCCTTTTGGTTCCAGTTTCATAAACAGGGAGATGAACCCGAACCGATCGAGGAAATAGAAAAACTCATCAAAAAGGCCTGCTTCGCCAAGGCCATATACCTCTGGTATATCTTTGCCTTCAGCCAGGTCATTTGCAATACCTGCCTGATCCCGGTTTGCGGTGTGCCAGGCAAGGCGGTCTGCGATGTTTTTTGATGCGTTTTTGGATAAACTCATGAGCCAATTGATATCACAATAGATATGGCATGTCAAATCAGTATTTGCTATAACATATTGATATTAAAAGATAATTCGACAAACCACGTTTGCTTTTGGCAGGTTTTCAGTCAAGGGTATGGGACGGGGTGTACGTCACTGTGCAAACAGCCGCCAAACAGCCCGTAAATGACTGCTATCGGTATATTATGAGGGTTTACAAAAAAGCGGTCCGCCGCGCAAAATTTCACCTTTGTAAAAAATTTTTATGTTTTTTTGAAAAAACATACCGGCGGCATAAAGTGATGGCCCTCAGCTGACGAATGCTTCCGTCGTTTCATGGCGCTACTTACACAAACCTGCCCGGCATTCTTGGCAGTAGCCCCGGGTGGTATCCTGTGAACGGACCGTCAGAGCCGGAGGGGACCTGGTGAAATATGCCGGGATGCTTTCTATTGGTGAATGGATCGCTTTAATCCATTATTCACATGGAACCAGGTCCCCGCAGGGTCTCGGGCCGGGCACAGGATACCACCCGGGGCGGGGTTTTGAACAGATCGTTGCAGCAAACCGTTGAAAATCTGGGATGCTTATAGCAAATATCCAGAAATCGACAACAGGTCTTGACAGGACCGAATTTTTCACATAAACAATAGGACCAGAATCATGCAATAGAAGTTGCATAAAGCTGCTCCCGTTTTATTGAAGCAAATTATTAAACCAAGGCCAAGAAGGTCGAACAGGAAAACGCTCCTGTCCACATTTTCTTGGCCTTTTTGTTTTTGAAGGACTTTAGGTTTTGGAAGAATAACTTATAAAATTAAGGATAACAGGAAAAAAAGGAAATCCACACAGGCGGCATCTTAAAAAATGATGAAATGTTGATGCCATGAGATAAGAATACAAGGAAGGCAGCACAAAGTTCCGGTCAAAGAGCCGTGCTGCCTTCCGGGATGAAAACCAGATTGCCATTTTTTTAACCGGCAATAAGGTGTTCTCTTTTCTTATAGCAGCATGGTCAAAAAGGGTCAATCAGGAATGGTAATATGTTTCGGGATACCTGTGTCCACTTTGTGATGCCTGCCTTTTATCCAGTGTTTCTTACGCCTGTGCAATCTCTATTCAACCGAAATTATTAATGGAGTCGACATTATCCCATGAATAACACCAAACCCCTGGTGGTCTTTGTCATCACCTCCGCCCTGACCGAATCCTTGGTTACCGGACTGGAGCTGTTTTATCAACAGCACGGCCGGATTTTCAATGCCCGGATTTTCTCCACCCATGATATCGATGAAGAGACGGTCATTATGGATTCTTTGGCCCAAAACCTGGAGTCTGCGGACATGGTTTTTCTGGATATCCGGGGCGGGGGCAAAGCCGGCGGGGTGTGCTCCCGAATTCTGCCCGGAACCCGGCAGCCGGTGGCATTGCTGCTGGGGGGAACCCCGGAAATCATGTCCCTGCTGCGGCTGGGTTCTTTTTCCATGAAGACCATACTGGAAAAAACCGCCAAAAAAAACAAAGACAGCAGTCCTGCCCGGGGACCTGACATGAGATCCATACAGCGCATGATGAATCTTGTAGAAAAGGGCGGCAGGGTGCTGCCCTTCGGCAAACTGCGCCATGCCGGAAACTGGGCCAGGCTGATGCGGTACTGGCATCAGGGCGGAGAAGAGAACATCAAAAACATGCTCACCCTGAGTGCCATGGAATATCTGGGGTTCGACCTGCCCAAACCGCCCCCGCCCCGAATTTATCCGGACTTTGGTATTTTCGATCCATTGTCGGGGCAGTCCTATTCCGGTCTGGCTGAATATCGAAGCGCCGTCCCTGTTGATCCTGAAAAGCCGGTGGTGGGACTGCTGTTCTACGGCGGCATGCATTTTTCCCAGAGCCTGGTGCCGGCCAGAGAATTTGCCCGGCGGCTCAAGCATACAGGGTGCAACCTGATTCCGGTGTTTGCCACTGCCGGAAAAAATTTACAGGCAATCCAGGACTGTTTTTTCTCAGAAAACAAACCCATGGTGGATGCGGTGGTGTATTTTCAATGGTTTCAGATGGCCACTTTCATCGATTCAGCTGAACCGGATACCATCCGTCTGCTCAAAAAACTCAATGCCCCCATTTTCACCGCCTGTCCCATGTTCGGCCGTGAAATTGAAAAATGGGAGGAGAGCGACCAGGGACTGTCTCCAATCGAAACATTGACAACCATTATTCTACCGGAACTGGATGGTATGATTGAACCTATCCCTTCGGCCGGACTCAGGGAAAAAACATCTCCCGGCGTGGAGGGCCAGATCAAACAGGTGGCACCCATCCCTGACCGTATAGACCGTTCATGCCGCCGGATCAGCCGCTGGCTGGAGCTGAGGAATAAACCCGCCGCTGAGAAGAGAGTGGCATTTATTGTTTTCAATAATCCTCCGGGAGAGGACAACCTGGGATCCGCCGCCTACCTGGATACCTTTGCCAGTCTGGAGAGATTATTCAAGGAGATGGCCGCCCGGGGGTATACCGTTACCGGGCTGCCGCAGAAACAGGATCTCCATGATTATCTGCTGGAACGCCGGCTGGTCAACATGCCCCACTGGGGTGGGGAAAACACCGCACTGCAGCAAGGCGGCCAGTTGACCGGCCCGGAATATGCAGCACTTCTGGAAGCCACCGTCCCGGGCCCCCAGGTGACCGGAGAATGGGGACCGCCTCCGGGCACCATCATGACCTGCCGTCAGCAGTTCATCCTGCCTGCAGTTACATTCGGCAATGTGCTGCTGGGGGTGCAGCCGGCCCGGGGGTTCCATGCCGATCCCGATAAAATCAGCCATGACAAAACCCTGCCGCCCCACCACCAGTATCTGGCGTTTTACCGCTGGCTGGAAACGGTATGGCAGCCGGATTGTATCGTGCATGTGGGCACCCACGGAACACTGGAATTCCTGAAAGGAAAAGAAACCGGTATGAGCCGAAACTGTTTTCCTGAAGCGCTCATAGGGGATGTGCCACATCTGTATTTCTACCATGTCATCAACGCCTCCGAAGCTACCATTGCCAAACGCCGCAGCCTCGGCGTACTCATCAATTATAACTCACCCTCCTTTACTGCAGCCGGCCTGTATGACGACTATGATGACCTGGACCAGCTTATCAGCGAATGCCTGGAGGCATTTTCCCTGGAACCTGATCGTGGCAAACGGCTTGAACAACAGGTGCTCGACAGGGCAGCCGCACTGCACATGGCATCGGACAGCCTGGGGGAAGTCCAGGAAGAGATTGCCCTGATGAAACGGTCTATTATTCCGAAAGGACTGCACATACTGGGTGAAGACATAGCAGAAAAAGACTGCATCGCCTTTGCCGTTTTTTTTCTGCGGTATGACCGGCAGGACAGTCCGTCTTTGCACCGTGCCCTGGCTGAATCACAAGGCCTGGTCTACGAGGACCTGGTCTGCCCCGGCCAATCGAAAACAAATACATCTGTCCCCCATCAGGTCCTTGAGCAGATCGAAAAACAAGTGACAGACATGGTGACACTTGCCTGGGAAAGCGGGGTCCTGCCGGAAAAAGAACCGGACCGGACAGCGGTCAGAAATGCCGTCAACGCGGCCAGGAACCTCCGGGGAAATCTGGAATGGGACAATTTTTTCCATGGGCTTTCCGGCGGGTATATCGAACCGGCCCTGGGCGGGGATCCGTTGAGAAACCCGGATATTCTGCCCACCGGCAGAAATTCCTTTCAATTCGATCCCCGGCTGGTTCCCTCGGAAGAAGCCTGCCGCCGGGGCATGCAGATTGCGGAAAATACCCTGCTCCATTACAAAAACCTGAATGGCGACTATCCGGACAGCACCGCGGTTATTTTGTGGGGGTTTGAAACCACCAAGACCCGGGGGGAAACCGTGGGACAGATCCTGGGTTACCTGGGGGTGCGGGTGGTCCACAATTCCAACCCCTACCATAAAAAGATCGCACCCATACCGCTTCCTGAACTGGGAAGGCCCCGCATCGACTGCGTGGTCCAGATTTGCGGTTTTTTCAGAGATATGTACCCCAATGTCATGGATCTTTTAAACCGGGCGTTTCAGCTGGTTTCCCAGCTTCCGGAGACTGAGGGGCAAAACCATGTCCGCCGCAACACACTTTCCCTGAAAACCGCCCTTGCCGGACAGGTGGCCGACCACCTTCTGGAGCGCATCAGCACCGGACGGATATTCGGTCCCAGGGCCGGTGAATACGGTACCCGGACCACCAGCCTTATTGAAACCGGTGCATGGAAATCCGAAGAAGAGATTTCAGAGCTGTTCACCGGTTCCATGAGCCATCTTTACGCTGACAACATCCATGGAGAAAGGTACCTGGAGGTTTTCCGGCGCCGGCTTGCCGCCGTGGATGTGGTCAGCCAGGTCAGGGACAGTCATGAGTATGAAATTATGGATCTGGACCACTATTACGAATTTTTCGGAGGTCTTGCCAGAACCGTGGAGTCGGTGAAAGGCAGGCCCCCGGAAATGCTTATCACAGATACCACTAAAGAAGTGCTGCGTACTGAAACAGTGGGGGATGCTTTAAACCGGGGTATCCGTACCCGTCTGCTCAATCCCGTCTGGATAGATGCGCTGATGGCCCACGAACACCATGGTGCCCAGAAAATCGCTGACCGGGTTGAAAATCTCATCGGGTTTGCTGCCACCACCCATGCGGTGGACAACTGGGTGTGGTCAGCGGTGACCGACCGGTATGTACGGGATGAGAAGCTGTTTGAACAGATGACCCGCAACAATCGCTTTGCCATGGAAGAGATCCTCAAACGTCTTCTGGAAGCTGAGGCACGGGGATACTGGCAGGCGGACCCCGATGAAAAAGACCTGCTCAGGGACCGGTACCTGGAACTGGAAGGCAGAATAGAAGAGGAGATCGAAACATGAAAAAAACCCTATGGACAACCCGTGAATATGTATTTGCCGCCATGATTTCAGCGGCCCTGCTGGTTGTGGCCAGCATCGTGATTCCCTTTACCCTGCCGCTGCGCATCCCCGGTCTGGCCAATGCCGTTAACGGCCTGTTCGGATCGTTTTTTCTGGTCATCGGGCTGATCCGGTTGAAAAAACCGGGATCCCTGCTGCTCATCACCGGCATCTATTCGCTGATCTGCCTGTCCGTCTCCCCGCTGGTGTTCGCATTTGTCCTGATCGGCGGCATTTTCGGGGAAACCGTGTGCACCACCCTGTTTCGGGGATATCATGGCAGACTGGCACCGGTATGCGGGGCAGTCCTCTATGAAATGGGCATGTTCCCCGCAGCCATGGTGCTGTCTTTTTTCTTTCTTCCGGAAAGGTATCAGGAACTGGCCCCCTGGATTTTCATTGTAGCGGAAATTGCCATTTTCACCACCTCTCTTATCGGTGCACTAATCGGTCTCAAGGTGGCCAGAGAACTGTCCCGGGCCGGCCGGCTTCAGCTGGAGGAGTGCTGAATGTTTCATGCCAGCGGCCCTGTCAATGCCACGGTCATCCACCGGCTGCATCCTTTCAGCAAAATGGGGGTGGGTATCCTGTTTTCCATCCTGGCCTTGTGCATTGAAAATCCACTGGCCCTGGCGGTGATGCTGGGCTATATGGTCCTGGTGCTGTGCACGGCCAGAATCCTGTTGACCACTAGACAATGGATAATGATCTTGCTGTTTCTATCCGTGATCTTTGTGCTGGATTTTCTGGCCAGCCGGAATACCGTTCACGCGGCAACCTATCCTTTGCGCTTCGGGGTGTTTCTCACGGCCATGCCTATTCTGGCCGCCACCACCGCCCCCCAGCAGATGACCCGGGCGCTGTCCCGGACCCCCCTGCCCGCCGGTGTGGTCATGGCCCTTTTACTGGTATGGCGGTTTTTCCCGCTCATGGCGGAAGAAACCCGACAGATGCGGCAGGCCGCACTGCTGCGGGGACGTACCGCAGGAAACCTGCCGACACGGGTATACCGGGGATTTCTGGTTCCACTGGCCTTCTGCGTCATCGAATATACCGACCGCATCACCCTGGCCCTTGAACTGCGCGGATTCACCCCTTCCGCCAGGCGGACCTGCCATCAGCCTCCCCGGGCCGGATTCAGGGACGTGATCTTCGGCTTTCTGGCCATGGGTGCGGCAGGATCGGCATCGTTTCTGCAATGGGGAGCCTAACGCCATGATTCGGACACGTGATCTGAGCTTCAGATATCCGGACCAGCCGGTCCAAACCCTTGTCAACCTGAATTTTGCCATTGCCCCGGGAGAAACTGTCCTGGTTTCCGGTCCCACCGGATGCGGAAAATCCACCCTGGGTTTCTGCCTGTGCGGGACCATCCCCCACATGATGGCCGGCACACTGTCCGGCGAGGTACGGGTGAACCGGAAACCGGTTTTTCAACAGGCGGTTCGAGAAACCGCCGAAGATCTGGGTTTTCTGATACAGCATGTGGCCCACCAGATGTTTACGGAACAGGTGTCCGAAGAGATTGCCTTCGGCCTTGAAAATTTCTGTATTCCCGAAGAACAGATGGAGCACCGGATAACACAGGCCCTTGAACTGGTGGGCGCGTCACCACTGCGTTCCCGGCGCCTGTCCACTCTGTCGGCAGGAGAGCAGCAACGGGTCATGCTGGCCGCCATGCTGGCGCTGGAACAAAAAATATTGATCCTGGACGAACCGCTGGCCTATCTGGACCGGGCAGCCCAGGCGCAATTCATGGAACTGGTTTCAAACCTGTCCCGGAAAGGCAGAACCATCGTTCTATTCGAGCACCGCCGGGATGTTGTCCACCAGGTCCCTCACCGGGAACTTTTTCTGGAAAACGGCATCCTGGCCAGGTCTTTTCCTGCCAGAACCCGGTTTCACCGCATCACAAACCTTCCACCGAAAACACCTGAACTGGTGTTCGACCGGGTCTGTTTTTCCCGGCCACAGGCGGCTCCCCTGTTCCGTGATCTTTCCTTTGAAGTCAGGCAGCACCAGAGCGTAGTCCTGCTGGGACCCAACGGCTCGGGAAAAACCACCCTGATGGCTTTGGCCATGGGCTTGATCAAAGGGGATCAGGGCAGCATTACTACCTGCGGATACAACCCGAAAAATACGTCCCCGGCAACCCTTGCGCAACAGGCTGCCTTCATTTTCCAGCACCCCGACCACCAGCTGTATCTGACCACGGTGCAGGATGAAATTGCGGCCCAGGCCGCAGACAGGGATGCCGCCAGATCAGAGATGGCAGCCATGGGGCTTGCCGGGCTGGAAAACCGCCATCCCCGAAGCCTGTCCACCGGCCAGAAAAGACGGGTGACCCTGGCCGCCGCCCTGGCCCGCAGGCCCAGACTGATGCTCCTGGATGAGCCATCCGTGGGCCAGGATGATCACAGTCTCTCTCTGGTCATCAAACGGCTGGATGACTATCTCATCAACGGCGGAGCCGTTCTGACCGCCACCCATGACGACAGGGTGGCACGGGCACTGGCCCATGAAATCATCGACCTGAACCCCGGCGGCTCACATTTGCTCATGGATTGAACATGTTTTATTAATGTAAACCACCTATTTACCCTGAAAGGAGCGTTGAACATGAAACACGGATTTTTTATCACCATGATCCTCTGCCTGTGGCTGGCGGCTGGCATGGCCCGGGCTGAAAATGTAGTGTCAGAACTTGAACCCATTGTGGTCACCGCCACCAAATCCCCCAAAAAACTGGAAAACATTCCCGCTGTGGTAACGCTTGTGACCGCTGAAGAGATCAAAACCATACCCGCCCGGACCGTAGGCGATCTTCTTGCCGACCTGCCCGGAGTCTATCCCTATGAACCCCAAGGGGTCGGCGTAGTGACGCCCCAGTCCTTTACCATCAACGGCAACGGGTTTCCCGGGTCCACCCTGATACTTGTGGACGGGCAGAAAATCAACTCCCCGTATACGGATTATGCCTATCTGACCACGGTACCGGTCCGGGCCGTGGACCGGATCGAAGTGATCCGGGGTCCGTTTTCAGCGTTGTACGGATCATCGGCCGGCGGTGGTATCATCAACATCATCACCAAAGACGGGGGGGACAAATCCTATATTTCCCCCTGGGGACAGGCCGGCAGTTTCGGCCGGCGTGATTATGGCGCCGATGCCGGTATTGTCTGGGGCAATATGTCTTTGGGTCTGTTTTTTGACCACAAAACCGTGGACAACTATTTTTTATATGACGACAAGGGGGTGGATGACCGAAACCGGGATTATGAACACAACCGTCTCCATGGCAAACTGACCGGCTCTTTTGGCGATGCCACCGATTTTTCCTTGTCCGGCGGAATCATTGACGGGGATACCGGATTCGGCATCTCACAGAACCTAAACCTGGAGGACTATCAGGATATTTCACATCCCTATCTCAATCTTCAACTGGCCTCGAGAATCACCGCACAGCTGGATGTCAGTGCCCGTTTCGACTGGCTACAATCTTCCCACAAATATCATGGGGAAACCCTGGAAAACATCACCTATCCCCCTTTTGGACCGCCAATTCCCAGCTTCAACTACAAGGCATCGGTGAACGACACCCGGGCGGACCGCTATCGCGCCGATATTTCCGGCAATTATTTTTTCAGTGATCGCCACATCCTGACCCTGGGCAGTGAAGTTGTCTATGCGGATGGCGAAAAATCAGTTTACGACACCACCGGAAACCTGCTGGCCATTCAGGGACGTCCCGGCAAAAAGTCTTCGAATGATGACACCCTAGTTTCCTTTTATGGCCAATATGACTGGATTTTCAACGACCAATTTGAACTCGTTTTAGGGGCCCGGTTTGACAATTATGACAGCTACGGCAGTGAGGTGTCCCCCAAAGCGGCATTGAGCTGGCATTACGCAGCCGGTGGAAATGTCAAATTTTCCGCCGGAAAAGGATTCCGGGCACCGAACCTCAACGAACTGTATTCACCGGCATGGTCCATTGCCCCGTTCATTGTCTATCAGGGCAACCCGGATCTCGAGGCGGAAACCATGTGGACCTATCAGGTGTCACTGGAGCAGCGGGCCATGGACAACAAACTGTTTTTCCGGCTTACCCCTTATTACACGGATGCAAAAAATTTCATCACCAGTGTCCGGCACCCGGACCCTTTCAACCCCGGGGGCCAGATCATGCATCCTGAAAACATATCTGAAGTGGAAATCAAAGGAGTGGATGTGGAACTGTCCTATGATCTGCAAAAACACCTCACCCTTTTTGCCAACTACAACTATAATGAAACCCGCGACGGCCAAACAGACGACATCCTGAATGGCTACCCCCGCAACAATGCCTCTGTTGGATTCCGGGGTTACCGGAACCTGACAGAAGACTGGCGATTGTCAGGTTCCTGGTCCGCCAGGTACCGGGGGGATTATACCACCTCCAGCTGGGGAAGCCCGCCGGTAACCGCCACTGTAGGTGATTTTTGGTACCATTCGGCCCGCATCAATATCGACTGGAAGGACATCATCGGATTACACCTGGATCTGTTCAATATTTTCAATGACCGGTCCCTCACCGATATTGACCGACACCTGCCGGAGTGTAATTATCTGGCAGGCATCACCTTCAAATATACATTTTAAGCGTGTGCCCACTGCAATGTGCGCACATGAATTTTTTCCCGACCGGAATGTAGGCCGCCCCAATGACAAATGCTATGGTTCAATACTTGCGGCTGCCCGGGAAAATCAGCTGAAGGACTGCGTTTGCAATGAAACATGACGTATTGCCGTTTCCTGCCATTATCGGACAGGAACCACTCAAAACCGCCCTGATCCTCAACGCGGTCAACCCCCGTATCGGCGGGGTCTTGATCCGGGGAGAAAAGGGGACCGCCAAATCCACAACAGTCCGGGCCCTGGCAGACCTGCTGCCCGGAATGCCCTTGGTGACCCTGCCCCTGAATGCTACCGAAGACCGGGTGGCCGGGGGCATCGATTTCAGCCTGGCAGTCCGAACCGGTGCCAGAGCCATGCAGCAGGGTCTGCTGGCCCGGGCCCACAAGGGATTTTTATATGTGGACGAGGTCAATCTCCTGGACGACCATATCGTGGATATCATCCTGGATGCGGCCGCATCCGGGACCAACCGGATCGAAAGAGAAGGGATCTCTTTTTGCCATGAAGCACAATTCATCCTGGTGGGAACCATGAACCCGGAAGAGGGGGAACTGCGTCCCCAGCTGCTGGATCGGTTCGGGCTGTGCGTAGAAGTATCGTCCATCCATGACATTGAAAAACGGATACTGCTCATGGAAAAAAAAGAAGCCTATGATGCCGACCCGGAGGGGTTTTCAAAACAATACCAGACCGATGCCAAAACCCTTTTTGACCGCATCATCCGGGGGAAAAAACTGCTGCATCAGGTGGTGTTTCCCTGCGACATGCGGGTATTTGTCGCAGATCTGTGCAGCAGCAGTCACGTGGCAGGACACCGGGCGGATCTGGTCATTGAACAGG
>JAWOEP010000012.1:0-13210 GCA_046482705.1 Desulfotignum sp. | reverse complement strand
TTCAGGACCATTTACGGGGGGCTGACCGCATTTGTGATCTGTTTTGTCCTGGGCCCCTTTGTGATCAGAAAACTGGCTGCCATGCAGATCGGTCAGGTGATCCAGACCGACGGCCCCCAGACCCATCTGGGCAAACAGGGCACCCCCACCATGGGGGGGATTCTCATTTTGTTTTCGGTTTTCATGGCAACGGTACTCTGGGGCAGCCTGTCCAACCACTATGTGTCCATCTTGCTGCTCACCATTCTCCTGTTCGGGGCCATCGGATTTGTGGATGATTATCTCATGCAGATCAAAAAAAGAAACATGGGGTTCACTGCAAAAGGAAAATTTTCCATCCAGGTAGCCTGCGGCCTGGTGATCAGCCTGCTCATCTTTCTGAGTCCGGATTTTGACACCACGTTGACAATACCGTTTTTCAAAGATTTTTCCCCGAATCTGGGCATCTGGTACATCCCTTTTGCCTGCCTGGTTATCGTGGGCACATCCAATGCCGTGAACCTCACCGACGGCCTGGACGGACTGGCCATCGGTCCTTATATCGTGGCATCTGTCACCTATATGTTTTTTGCTTATGTGGCCGGTCATACCCAGTTTGCCCACTATCTGCATGTGCGCCATATCACTTCAGCCGGGGAACTTTCAGTGGTTTGCGGCATACTGGCAGGGGCAGGCCTGGGATTCTTATGGTTCAATGCCCACCCGGCCCAGATATTCATGGGTGATTCCGGATCCATACCCCTGGGGGCCATTCTGGGTACCATTGCCGTGGTGGTAAAACAGGAAATTCTGCTGCTCATTGTGGGGGGGCTGTTTGTCATAGAAGCATTATCCGTGATCATCCAGGTGGGGTATTTTAAAATTTCAAAGGGAAAACGCATCTTTAGAATGGCGCCCCTGCACCACCATTTTGAACTCAAAGGCTGGCACGAATCCAAGGTGATTGTCAGGTTCTGGATCATTTCCATTACCCTGGCCCTGATTTCACTGGGCACACTAAAGATAAGGTAACACCAATGCAGGTATCCCAAAAATCATACACACTGGTTCTCGGTCTGGGAAGATCCGGTCTTTCCATGGCCCGGTTTCTTGCTGCAAAGGGATACACTGTCAAGGCAACGGATATTGATCCTGCTGCAGCAAAAAATGCAGGAGAACTCAACCGCCTGGGAATTGACACCCAGATCGGGTTCCATGACCAGAACACCTTCAACCGGGCAGATGCCATTGTGGTAAGTCCAGGGATACCTTTGGACATGCCCTTTTTACAAGAAGCCGCATCCCTGGGCGTACCCCTTATGGGTGACCTGGACATTTTCAGCCGATACAACAGGACCCCCATGGTGGCCATTACCGGCACCAATGGGAAAACCACGGTCACCACCCTGGTGCGGGACATGCTTGCGGCATCCGGCATATCCACATTCATGGGAGGAAACATCGGAACCCCTCTGGTGGAGTATCTCATGAACCAGGAGCCGGTTCAGGTGGTGGTGGCGGAAATTTCCAGTTTTCAACTGGACCTGGCCCGACATTTCACCCCTGAAATTGCTGTTCTGCTGAATTTGGCACCAGACCATCTGGACCGGTATGAAAGCATGGCAGACTATGCCCGGTCCAAATGGTCCATATGTAAAAACCAGACCCGAAAACATAGCGCCATCATCAACGCCGACATATCAGATGTCTTTTGTGCAAAACCCGGATTGGCGGCAAGTGTATATGAATTTTCTTCCAACCCTGACCACAGCATCACCCGGGGTGCCAAAATTGCAGACCAGACCATCGACCTGACCCTGCCGGAAAAATTTTCAGACCGGTCGTTGCGGATTGACTGCCGGAATCTGAAAGAACTGCCAGGCACCCACAATCTGGAAAATATTGCTGCCGCAGCCCTGGCAGGCCTGTGTGCAGGCGCTCTTCCACGGGCAGTCACATCTGCTGTCACAGCCTTCAAAGGACTGCCCCATCGCATGGCTTTTGTTACCAGTATCAAAGGTGTCAGCTTTTACAATGATTCCAAAGCCACCAATACAGATGCTGTTGTCCGGGCTCTGGAATGCTTTGAAAACCGCATTGTACTGATCCTCGGCGGCCGTAAAAAAGACACGGACTTTACCCTGCTTTTACCGGCAGTAATAAACAAAGTGGGGCAGATTATTGCCATGGGTGAGGCTGCCCGGGATATTGGCCGGGTATTTTCCCGGGTGTGCAGGGTCACTTGTGTTTCAGGAATGAAAGAAGCGGTGAAGACCGCGTTTGATGCTGCCGGGCCCGCGGAAGTGGTATTGCTCTCCCCTGCCTGTGCCAGTTTTGACATGTATGACAACTATGGGGCAAGGGGCGATGATTTCATTACCTGTGTTACCGAATTGGAGCTGATATACCATGAATGACCCCGGCCTCATGCATCCGGTTCTCAGGGAAAAAACCCTGCTTTTTCCTGCACTGATTCTTTGCTGCATCGGCATTGTCATGGTCTATTCAGCATCTTCCGCCATTTCCATGCAGGCCCATGACACCTTGTTCTACTACATGCAGCGCCAGTTAATATTTTTTGGTATCAGCCTGTGTGTGCTTTTTGCGGCAGCATCTTTTCCTTATCGGCTTTATAAACATCTTGCATACCTCATTCTTATGGTTTCTTTTGGTCTTCTGACCGCAGTGCTCGTACCGGCTTTGGGCATCAAGGCGGGCGGGGCCAGCCGATGGCTGGACCTGGGGATACTGAGGTTTCAACCTGCGGAATTTGCAAAGCTGGCACTGATTCTTTTTATGGCTTACAGTCTGGCAAAAAAACAACCCCTGATCAAAGATTTTTCCGTGGGGTTTTTTCCCCATGCCCTTATATTCGGTCTTTTTTCCCTGTTGATTATTTTTCAGCCGGATTTCGGCACCATTGTGGTTCTGGGAATGATCTGCTGGGGCATGATGTTTGTGGCCGGGGTGAAATTAATACATCTTTTATGTCCCCTGCCCTTGATAATACCGGCCATATATTTTCTGGTATACAAAGTGGAATACAGGCTTGCCAGAATTCTGACTTTTTTGAATCCCTGGGATGCCCCCTATAATGAAGGATACCAGATTACCCATTCACTCAAAGCCTTTGGTTCCGGGGGGCTGTTCGGCCAGGGCATTGGCCTGGGTATGCAGAAAATGCATTACCTGCCCGAGCCCCACACAGACTTTATTTTTTCCATTATCGGAGAAGAACTCGGCCTGTTAGGCGTTCTGGCCATACTGGGCCTGTACGGCATTATTCTGGTCCGGGGCTGCAACATAGCAAAAAATGCAGACACCCTGTTCGGAACCTTTGCTGCAAGCGGCCTTACCCTGTATCTGGGACTGCAGATCATCATCAATACCGGCGTGGCCTTGAATGTTTTTCCCACCAAAGGCCTCACCCTTCCGTTTATCAGTTACGGCGGCACATCTCTGGTGATCAACATGGCAGCCATGGGCATTTTAATGAATATCGGGGCATCAACCCGCACAGACAGGAAAAACCGGTCATGACATCCAGGCGCAACATACTCATTGCCGGCGGAAAAACAGGGGGCCATCTGTTTCCGGGTATTGCCGTGGCCCAGGCCCTCCAGAGACTGCAGCCCGGGGTAAAAATTCTGTTTGTGGGCACCAGCACCCCTTTTGAAGTCTCCACCTTAAAAAGCTACGGCTTTGACCATACATCCATCAATGCACACCCGGTCAAAGGCAGAGGACTTTTTTCAAAACTGTACGGTCTTGCCATGGTACTGGTCTCTTTGTGCCAGGCAATGGTCATTATTCTGCGGTTCAAACCCGATTTTGTCCTGGGGGTTGGCGGATTTTCCTCCTTTGCCGTGGTGCTGGCTGCCTGGATCCTCAGGGTGCCCACCGCGATTCAGGAACAGAACGCCATCCCGGGCATAACCAACCGGATGCTGGCCCGTTTCTGCGGTAAGATTTTCACATCATTTCCATCCACCAGGGGCATGGCCCATAATTCCAGAACCCAATTTGTGGGAAATCCTGTCAGGGGAAAAGGCCCGGTTCAGGACATGGAAGCAACATGGCTTTCAGATATCAGACCAGATGATTTTATTCTTCTGGTTACCGGCGGCAGCCAGGGGGCATCCAGCATCAACCAGGCAGTGATTGATATGGCCCGGGATCTGGCAGGCACCAAAGACCTGTTCATCATCCTTCAGACCGGCACTGCAGAAGAAGTCCGCATCAAAAAAGCGTTTGAATCCCTGAAAATCAGGACCAGGGTCCAGGCATTTTTTCACAACATGCCCGCCCTTATGGACAAGGCAGATCTCGTCATCTGCCGGGCCGGGGCAGGCACCATTTCCGAGCTGGCTCTCAAGGGGGTGCCTGCCATTCTGGTACCCTATCCCCATGCTGCAGATGACCACCAGCGTTTTAATGCCGGGTCTCTGGCAGACACAGGCGCAGCCCTTGTAATGGCAGACAGCAAATTGTCCGGCCATGCCCTGGGACAGGCAGTTCAGGCATTAAAATCCGACCCTGACCAGCGGCAAAAAATGGCTGCCGCCATGAAACAGATGGCAAAACCCCGGGCAGCAGACCACATTGCCGCCCATATTTTAGACATAAAGGAAACCTGACCCATGTACCAGACTGACTACCATATCCATTTTGTCGGCATCGGCGGCATCGGTATGAGCGGCATTGCAGAACTGCTCATCAACCTGGGATATACCGTATCCGGGTCTGACCTGAAACTGTCTGCCATCACACAGCGCCTTGCAGACAAAGGGGCCAGGATATGTAAAGGCCACAGCAAAAAACAGATAAAAGGGGCCAATGTCATTGTGACCTCGTCTGCCATCTCCCCGGAGAACCCGGAGGTGATAAAAGCCAGAGAACTGTCCATCCCCATCATCCCCAGGGCGGAAATGCTTGCCGAACTCATGCGCATAAAATATGCCATTGCAATTTCCGGTGCCCACGGCAAGACCTCCACCACAGCCATGATCTCCCAGATTCTCAACACCGCAGGTCTGGACCCCACAGTGGTGATCGGCGGTCTGCTCATGGGCCTGGACACCAATGCCCTTCACGGGCAAGGTGATTTTATCGTGGCAGAAGCAGATGAAAGCGACGGCTCGTTTCTCAAATACTCCCCGGCCATTGCCGCAGTAACCAATATCGATCTGGAGCATCTGGATTTTTACAAAGATATTGAAGATATCAAGGACAAATTTGTCCAGTTCATCAACTCGGTCCCGTTTTACGGCCTGGCCATTCTGTGTCTGGACAATGAACATATCCAGGATATCCTGCCCAGGGTTACTGTCCGGCACACCACCTTCGGCATGGCAGCCCAGGCAGATCTGCGGGCCAAAGATATCCGCTTCATAAATGGCAAAAGCCATTTCAGGGTTAGCCAGCATAACCGGGACCTTGGGGAAATTGTTCTCAACATTGCCGGACAGCACAATATTTTAAATGCCCTGGCAGGGATCGCCACAGCCCTGGAGTTGAAAATCGGGTTTGACACCATCAAACAGGCCCTGGAACAGATAAAAGGGGTCAAGCGCCGCCTTGAAATCAAAGGAGAAAAAAAGGGAATAATGGTGATGGATGATTACGGCCACCATCCCACTGAAATTGCAGCCACCCTGGAAGCGGTACGGGAAAGCTATCCGGACAAACGCCTGGTGGTCATATTCCAGCCCCACCGGTATACCCGGACCCAGGCTTTGTTCAACGAATTTGTCCGTTCTTTTTACCAGTCCGACATCCTGATCCTGGTACCAATCTATGCAGCCAGTGAGGCCCCCATTGACGGGGTTTCTTCTGAAAATCTCTGCCAGGGCATCCAGGATCATGGGCACAAGAATGTATCTTATGCCCCGGATTTTACCCAGGCTTTGTCCATGGCCACCCATAAATGCAGACCCAATGACATGGTCCTCACCTTGGGGGCCGGCGATATTTACACCCTGGGAGAAAAACTGGTGGAGATTTTATAGAATCACATGAATCTGCATTCCGGCATACAAAAGATAAAAAAAGCATTTCAGGTATCAGCAGATGTGCCCATGAAACAGTACACCCGGTTCAAGGTGGGGGGCCCGGCAGACCTGCTGGCTGTGCCGGAAAACCGGCAGGAACTGCTGGCAATACTGAAGGCAGCAAAAGATACATCTGTACCGGTAACAATAGTGGGGGGCGGTTCCAATCTGCTGGTGTCAGACCAGGGTATCCGGGGCCTTGTTATTGTCACCACGCACCTTGCTTCTGGAATCCGGTCAGAAAAAGGTCCGGATGAAACCATCCTTGTTTGTGCAGATGCAGGAGAGCGTCTGTCAGCTGTATGCAGATACACGAAAAACTGCGGCCTGACCGGACTGGAATTTTGCGCCGGGATTCCCGGCACCATTGGAGGGGCGGTGATGATGAATGCCGGCACAGCCTCACAGGGTATCTGCAATAAAATTCAGTATCTGGATATTCTGGATCTGGACACTCTGGCTGTAAAAACCATAAAAAAACAAAATCTTATATTCACCTACCGCCGTCTTGAACTGGATAACCATCTGATACTGGGCACCTCTCTTGCGCTGAAAGCCGGGGATCCAAAAACGGTTCAACAGCGCTTTGCTGCCAATATGAAACGCAAACAAACCACCCAGCCCATGCACCTGCCCAGTGCCGGATGTTTTTTTAAAAACCCGGACCAAAAATATTCTGCAGGAAAACTCATCCAGGATGCCGGACTTAAAGGGGCCTGCTGCGGGGATGCCCGTGTGTCTGAAATACATGCCAATTATATTGTCAATTGCGGCAATGCCACCTGCGAGGAGATTCTTGCCCTGAAAAAACGGATCCAAAAGGCTGTGTTTGACCGCTACGGCATCATGCTTGAAACAGAAGTCAAGATGACAGGAAACGGGGGAAAAACAGATGAATGAAAAAGTCAGACAGAACCGGTACAAAAAACATCCTGACAACCCGGGATTCATGAAAACCGGGCGGCAGCAATTTTTTAAAATAGCTGCACTGCCTGTCCTGGTATGTATATTGAGCATTGCCGCTGTTTTTGCCCATGACATGGTGGTGCAAAGTCCTTTTTTTGCCGTAAAAAAGATTGCTGTATCCGGAGAAAACCGGGTGTCAAAAGATGAGATACTTGCCCTTGCCGGCCTTGAAGCACCAGCCAATTTCTTCGGAGTGAACCTGTTTGCCATGGAAAAGAAAATTGCCGCCCATCCCTGGATTGCAGCAGCTGCTGTTCACCGGTCCCTGTTTTTTACCCTGGAAGTGTCCATTGTTGAAGAAGAACCCCTGGCCATTGTATGTATTGAAAACCTGTCAGATATGCTCATCAACACCCAGGGAAAACCTTTTAAAGAATATGACCCGGATCAGGACAATGTTTTACAGCTGCCGGTCATCACAGGCCTTGATCTTACCCTGATTGAAGACCGGTATCTTTTCCAGGGCCCTTTGTTCAATTCCATTCTGGATCTTCTCCACAAACCGATTCCCCATACCATCGTCTCCATTAAAGGAGATGAACATACGGGTATCACCATTCAGGTACCGGATGTTTTCAACCAGGCACCCATGACTGAATACAGCCTCATACCCCTTCATCTGGGGTTTGATGATTACCAGAAAAAACTGATCAAAGCCCGGAAAATCAGCCGGTACATCACTGCCAACATACCCGGGAGAACCATCTGTGCCATGGACCTGTATGATATTGACAATGTCTTTGTCAAAACAGCGGAAATGGATACCCTGCACCGCAACATAGAAAAGGGGGTTTGATTTTGCAGGTAAATGAAAAAATAATTGTGGGCCTGGATATTGGAACAACCAAAATATGCGCGGTTGTCGGGGAACTGCTGGATGACGAGATCAATGTCATCGGCGTAGGCTCCCATCCCTCCACAGGATTGCGCAAAGGATCCGTGGTCAATATCGAATCCACTGTGGATTCCATAAAAAAAGCGGTCCAGGAAGCTGAGCTCATGGCGGGCTGTGACATCTCCTCGGTGTATGTGGGCATTGCAGGCAACCATGTGAAGGGATTCAACAGCCATGGCATTATTGCCATCAAAGGCCGGGAAATTACCCAGAATGATGTGGAACGGGTGATCGATGCGGCCAAAGCCGTTGCCATTCCCACAGACCGGGAAATCCTGCACGTCATTCCCCAGGAATTCATTGTGGATGATATGGAATCCATTCAGAATCCTGTGGGTATGACCGCCATCCGTCTGGAGGCCAAAATCCATATTGTCACAGGCGCGGTATCCTCTGCCCGTAATATTGTCAAATGCTGCAACAAAGCCGGCCTGGAGGTATGTGACATTGTCCTGGAATCTTTGGCATCCGGCCAGGCAGTGCTCAGTGCCGAAGAAAAGGAACTGGGCTGTGTGGTCGCGGATATGGGCGGCGGCACAACTGATATAGCCCTTTTCAGGGACAACAATGTAAAGTTTATTTATGAATTGACCGTGGGGGGGCACAACCTGACCAATGATATTTCCATCGGCCTGCGGACACCCCTGCCGGAAGCGGAAAAAATCAAAATTGATCACGGCACCTGTATGCCGGAACATGTACGCAACGGTGCCACCATTGAAGTACCTGCGGTGGGCGGCAGAGCACCCAAAAAACTGTCCAAGGCAATTCTGGCGGAAATTCTGGAACCCCGGGTGGAGGAAATCTTTTCGCTTCTGAAAAAAGAGCTTTTCTCAAACGGTCTGGAAAATGCTTTTCCCGCAGGTTTTGTTCTCACCGGCGGCAGCGTGGTCATGGACGGTGTTACGGAAATTGCGGAATCGGTCTTCAATGTTCCCATCAGAATCGGTGAACCTGACAAAATCGGCGGGTTGAAAGATATTGTAAAAAACCCTGCCTATGCCACCGGCGTAGGTTTGGTGATCTTCGGCAGCAATGCCGCCTGCAAAATGCCCATCACAGAAACACCGGCCTCCGGGCTGGGTCCCATATTAAAACGAATGAAACAATGGTTTAAGGATATCATTTAAACAAACAGGGAGGTGGAAATGAATTTTTCTTATGTGGAAAGCAACACGTCAGCAAAAATCAAGGTTATCGGTGTAGGCGGTGCCGGTGGCAATGCAGTCAACAACATGATCAATGCAAAACTCCAGGGGGTCAAATTTATTGCAGCCAACACCGATGCCCAGGCCCTGGAAACATCCCATGCAGAAGTCAAAATCCAACTGGGAAAATCCCTTACCGAAGGCCTGGGAGCTGGTGCTGACCCCGATATCGGCAGAGAAGCTGCCCTGGAAAGCATGGATGAGATCAGAGAGTCCCTGGAGGGCAGCCACATGGTTTTTATTACAGCCGGCTTCGGGGGCGGCACCGGCACAGGAGCGGCCCCTGTTATTGCCGAGATCTGCAAGGACCTCGGGGTGCTTACGGTGGCGGTGGCATCCAAACCGTTTTCCTTTGAAGGCAAAAAGCGGGAACGTCAGGCTTTGGAAGGACTTGAAAAGCTCCATGGCATTACTGACACGGTTATTACCATACCCAATGACCGTCTCCGGGGAATTGCTCCCAAAGGGGCAAGAATGGTGGATATGTTCATCAAGGCGGATGAGATCCTCCACCATTCCGTGAAAGGCATCACCGATCTGATCATGATGCCCGGCCATGTCAACCTGGATTTTGCCGATGTCAAAACCACCATGCAAAAGGCGGGAAAGGCCCTCATGGGCATCGGCATCGCATCCGGAGAAAACCGGGCCACAGAAGCGGCTGAAAAAGCCATTTCTCATCCGCTGCTGGAAGACATCTCCATTTCAGGGGCCAAAGGGGTGCTCATGAACATTACCTCTTCCTCGGATCTGACCCTGGATGAAATGACCGAGGCATCAGACCGGATTTACCAGGAAGTGGGCGATGAAGCTGAAATCATCTGGGGACAGACATTTGATGACACCATGGGAGATGAAATCCGCATCACGGTTATTGCCACAGGTATCGGCACGGATGAGCCCAAGCTGGCCGAGAACATGCACAGATTTGCGCCCCCTGCCCAGACAGCTGCCCATGTTTATGAATCACAGCCGGTTTATCACCAGGCCCATGCCGGGCAGGCAGCTGTGCAGACCCGGGCGGTGCACCAGACATATGCCGATGGGTCCATTGCCAGGGGACAGGTGCGAAACCCCACCGAAGAGGAACTGGCCAACTGGAATGAGTTTGAAGAACCGATCCGGGTTACCCGCAAACGGGCGGTAGGCGGTGAAGATATGACCCAGCCTTACAACAATGCAGCCTTTGACAAGGATGATCTGGAGGTGCCGACCTTTTTGAGAAGAAAAGCTGACTGATCCGTGAAAAAGCGGCGCAAGCCGGGCCGGGATGACTCGTCCCTGGAACAGGGGGCCATCTGCAAGCAGGAAAAAGGCTTGACCCGGGTGGCCCTGGTTTATCCCAACACTTACAAAACCGGCATGTCAAACCTGGGATTTCAGCGGGTGTACCAGCTGGCCAACCAGCAGGAAACAGTTGCCTGTGAACGGTTTTTCCTGCCCGGGCCGGACCAGGCCAAAATGCCTGCAAAAAGCTGTGAAGCCGGTTTGCCCCTTGACCGCTTTGACATCATTTTGTTTTCCATCTCATTTGAAAACGATTTTGTGCATCTCGTCCAACTGCTTTTAGGGGCAGGCATCCCCCTGCGGTCATGTGACCGCAATCACACCCACCCCCTGGTGGCTGCAGGGGGCGTTGCCTGCTTTATCAACCCGGAACCTGTTGCACCATTCATGGATCTGTTTCTGCTGGGGGAAGCAGAATGCCTGATACCCGGCTTTTTTTCTGTCTTTTCCGTCCACAAAAAACGGACAGATCTGCTCAATGTCCTGGAAAAGCACCTGCCCGGTGCCTATGTACCCGCCCTGCACACCCCTTTTTTATATGCAGCCAGCTCTGAACAGCGCCACAACAGTATCCACGAAAATTGTGCTTCCGGGAAAATCCAGGTCCAGCTGCTGAAAAATCTGGAGGATGTCCAGACCCATACCTGCGTATTGACAGCCGGTACTGCCTTTAAAGACAAATTTATGGTGGAAATTATGAAAGGCTGTCCCCATGGCTGCCGGTTCTGTACTGCCGGATTCATTTACCGCCCTCCCAGAATCTACCCGGAAAACACCATTTTTGCAGCCATGAACAAGGCTCTGGGCAAAACCGATAAAATCGGGCTGGTGGGGTCAGCCATTCTGGATCACCCGGACATTGCCGCCATCTGCAGTCACGGCGCCAAAAACGGGTGCTCTCTTTCCTTTTCCTCCTTGCGGGCAGACAAACTGGATGACCAGATGACAGATCTGCTGGCCGCCTCCAGTGTAAAAACCGCCACCATTGCACCGGAGGCCGGATCCGAACGTATGCGGCATATCATCAACAAGAAAATGACCCTGCAGGATATTTTACAAGCCGTGGACAAACTGGTGGGAAAAAATATCCTGCACCTTCGGCTGTATTTCATGATCGGCCTGCCCTTTGAAACCCATAAGGATGCGGAAGCCATCGTCACCTTGACCCGGCAGATCAAGGAGCGGTTTCTGGCTGCCTCCAGAAAACAAAAACGCATGGGCACCATCACTTTGCGCATCAATCCTTTTATTCCCAAACCCGGGACCCCGTTTCAATGGGCTGCCTTTGCTGATGATGCCACCCTCAAACACAGGGCAGGCATCATCCAACAGGGCCTTAAAAAAACCGCCAATGTCACGGTGAATATCGCATCTGTGAAAACTGCGAAAATCAACGCCCTGCTCTCTTTGGGAGACCGGCACACAGCAGATGTTCTGGAAACAGCAAACCGGTATGGATGGCCACGGGCCCTTAAAGCGCACCAGGCACATCTGTACCAGGTGGTATATACCCGAAAAAAGATCCCCTGCCCGTCAGAAGACAGCTGTGACCATACCTCTGCCCCTCCTTTGCCCTGGCATATCCTGGACCAGCACATATCCTTACGTTTTCTTGTAAAAGAATGGCACAGGGCACAGCAGGAAAAACAGTCTGCCGCCTGCCCCATGATTGATTGCCGCACCTGCCGGATATGCATGTCGTAACATACCTCAGCATTTTCAAATCGCTCAACCCCGGCTGTACAACCCGGCATCTTGTTTTTCACTAACAGCCATTCCCTGGCGGGCACAACAAAACATGGAAGCTGTTAGCTGTTAGCCGTTAGCTTTTAGCTTTTAGTAATCAGCAGGGAAAAATTTGTAATTGTTAACTGGATGCTGATAACTGGGTATTGGCGGCTGACGGCTTTCATATAAAAAAATATTCAGGGCCTGAAGGAAAAAATATTACCGCTTGGTGGATAACCCGGGCGCAGGAAAAACATTTTCCTTGCACAACCAAAAACCAGACTATAGAATCCACAGCCATGGCAGCGCGCAAAGAGAAAAAAAGCCAATATGGCATCCATTTATTCTATAAAGGAGGCATGTCATGACAACCTATCTTGGATCCATTGACCAGGGTACCACCAGCACCCGGTTCATCATTTTTGACAAAACCGGGACCATCATCGCCCAGAGCAGACTGGAACATGACCAGATCTGTGAACAACCCGGATGGGTGGAACATGATCCTGCCCAGATCTGGCACAACACCTGCATAGTTATCGCCAGGGCCCTGGAAAAAGCGGGTATTACCGGCAAAAACCTGTGCAGCATCGGCATCACCAACCAGCGGGAAACGGTTATGGCCTGGGATAAACGGACCGGAAAACCTTTGTACAATGCCATTGTATGGCAGTGTGCCCGCAGTGACGATATCTGCCGGAACCTGGATACGGTGTATGGCAAAGACTGCTTCAGGCAGAAAACCGGACTGCCCACTGCCACCTATTTTTCCGGTCCCAAAATCAAATGGCTGCTGGATCATGTACCGGCTGTAAAACAGGCTGTGGAAAACGGCCAGGCCCTGTTCGGCACTATGGATACCTGGGTGATCTGGAATTTAACCGGGGGACCTGAAAAAGGATACCATGTTACTGACGTGACCAATGCCTCCAGAACCCTGCTCATGAATCTTGAAACCCTGGACTGGGACCATGATATTCTTAATACCTTAGGGATCAGTGCCGACTGTCTGCCCCGGATTGTTCCCTCCTCAGATCCGGAAGCATTCGGCAAAACCGATCCTGCCGGTCCCTTGAAATGCGCGGTGACAGTGGGGG
>JAWOEP010000358.1:0-2517 GCA_046482705.1 Desulfotignum sp. | reverse complement strand
GAAGGAGTTCACCGATCAGGGCAAACCAGAGGATCTGCCGGGGCAGTAACCAGTGATCCTTCTTTTGTTTGCCCCTCCTCAGTAGGCCTCCTGCTCTGTCGCTCAGATCAGAGGGGCAGGTGCAGCTCTCCTATGCCGCACCTGGGCCCGGACCCCAGCATCCGGATATCATTGGCGATCTTCATGAGGCTCACAGCAACGGTTTTCAAGGCCCCATGGCATGCCACCAGGCTGTCATGGGCGGCCAGGGCGGCAAATTTGCTGGCAGCCGGCACAAAGGGATGACCGGTAAGATCCGCCAGTTGCGCCGCCATCCGGACATCAAAGCCTTTGGGGCTGTTCAGGCCTGTGCCCACCACTGTGCCGCCCAGCGCCAGTTCCGTCAAAAGCGTCATGTTCTGTGTTACCAGGCTGATGCCCTGGTCCAGCATGGCGGCATAACCTGAAAACTCCTGGCCCAGGGTCAAAGGCACCGCATCCATGAAATGGGTCCGCCCGATTTTGACGATGGATTCCCAGTCCCGGCTTTTTTGCGCCAGCCCCTTATGGAGGGCCTGGAGGGCCGGAATGGTGACTTCCGCCAGTGTGGCATAGGCAGCCATGTGCATGGCCGCGGGAAAAGCATCATTGGAGGACTGGGATTTGTTGACATCATCATTGGGGTGCAGGTGCGGTATTTTTTGGTCGGAAAAGGTGGCGGACAAGGCATGGGACCGGTTGGCTATCACCTCGTTGACATTCATGTTGGTCTGGGTACCGGATCCGGTCTGCCACACCTTTAAGGGGAAGTGGTCATCAAGTTTGCCCTGGATGATTTCATCGCACACCTGTACGATAAGCTGTTCCTTTTGGGAAGACAGCAGTCCGAAACTTCTGTTGACCGTGGCTGCCGCTTTTTTGATATAGCCGAATGCCCGGATAACCGGCAGAGGCATTATCTCTGCACCGATGGTAAAATTTTGTAAAGACCGCTGGGTCTGGGCGCCCCAGTAGACATCTGCAGGCACAAAAATTTCTCCCATGGTATCTTTTTCCGGTCGTCTTTCCATCATCCCTCCTTTACATAACAACCCTAAGACAGGGGCACTCATTCAAACGGCAGCCGTGCGGTCAGGAAACCTCAAAAAATTTATTTCCGGGTACGCTGCACACAGGACACATGTCCGGTACCTGTCCTTCCACAGTATTGCCGCAGACCGGGCACACGTGAATGGCGGCACCGGCCAGGTCTTTGCCGTCCTTTACAGATGCCAGGGCTTTTTCGTACAGACCGTGATGAATCTCTTCCACGGCAAGGGCATAGGCAAAGGAAATTTCCGCCTTTTTATCACCCTCTTCTTTGGCCTGTTCCAAAAACCCGGGATACATTTCCATGAATTCATGGTGTTCCCCTTCAACAGCCGTCTCCAGGTTTTCCAGGGTTGTTTTTATCCCGTCCATGGCCCGCAGATGGGCGTGGGCATGAATGGTTTCCGCTTCAGCTGCCGCCCGGAACAGTTTTGCGACCTGGTGCAGACCGTCTTTCTCCGCTTTTTGGGCAAATGCCAGATATTTCCGGTTGGCCTGGCTTTCGCCGGCAAATGCAGCAGCAAGGTTGTCCATGGTGGTCATAAGAATTTCCTCCTTGATATGTGATAGGTTCATACAGGTCTCATAAATACTATTTTACACGCCTGAATGCAAGTACAGATCCCGGACCGGCAGGGTTTATAGCCTGCAGCGTTACCTATATTGACATAGCCCGCCCCTTGCGATTTCCTGTGCCCGGCCCGAGATCTCCGGCTCTGACGGTCCGTTCACAGTACACCACAAGGGGCTGCCTATAGAGGCGCACGCAGCTATAGAAAACCAGACCGGCTACTTCGCCTTGACCAGTGAAAATAAATCCCTATAATTACAGGATACAAAAAATTCAATCCCCCGGCTGACCCGGAAAAGGAGCCATGTAATGACACAGACTGTTCAGCATGACAAAGATGCAAAAACGTTTTTCATAGAAAAAGATTTTACCCGGGCATACCTGGCATATGAACAAAAAAGCGACACGGTTCTTGACTTTACTTCCACCTTTGTGCCCAAGATTTTCAGGGGGCAGGGCATTGCAGCGGATCTGGTGAAAACAGGTCTTGCGTATGCCAGGCAGAACCATTTCACCGTTATTCCCACCTGCTCTTATGTGGATACCTTTATCAAACGCCACCAGGATGAATATGGCCCGCTTCTGGACCGGTAAGCGCGCAAAAGCATTGGCAGCCGTTTTGATGGGCGCTGTTCTGATTCAGGGATGTGGCGCAGTAACACCTGTTCCGCGCACCCTGGATACCCTGCCCAAAGCAATCCACACCCCATCTGCAAAAACCCTGAACTTTTCTCTTGCTTCTCCATGGTGGGAACAGTTCAGCAGCCAGGAACTGAACCGCCTCATCACCCATGCCCTGACCCACAATTTTTCCATCAGACAGGCCCGGGACGAATACCCCCATCCGTCCAGCACAACCAGCATTATCCTCTTGGTAT
>JAWOEP010000159.1:0-3416 GCA_046482705.1 Desulfotignum sp. | reverse complement strand
ATGCAGGATGCCGGCATAACTTTTATTGAAGGAGTATAACCGATGACAGAAAAAGCATTCCAGGATTATTATTCAGAAGAATTCAGCCACTGCTACGGCTGCGGCCGCAAAAACGAACATGGTCATCAGATTAAAAGCCATTGGGATGGAGAAGAAAGTGTGGCTGTTTTTCAACCTGAGCCTTATCACATAGCCATTCCCGGATTTGTGTACGGCGGACTGATCGCCTCTCTTATCGACTGCCACGGCACCGGCACAGCAGCGGCCGCCACTTACAGAGAACAGGGGCGGGCCATGGACAGCGAACCTGCCCTGCGGTTTGTCACTGCTTCTTTAAAGGTGGATTTTCTGGCCCCCACCCCTTTAGGTGTTCCCCTGGAAATCCGGGCCACAGTATCCCAGATCACCCCCAAAAAAGTGGTGGTGGATGAAAAGGTGACCGCCAACGGCAAAATCTGCGCCACCGGCCAGGTCATTGCCGTGAAAATGCCGGATTCCATGCTGGCCGGGAAATAGCCACAATCCGGATAGCTGCAATATTATAATCACCCATATCAAAGGAGGGTGGTGAAAAGGCATATAAGATGAATTAATAGATTTTGGAGTGAATGCAAATGATGCTTGTAACAGCAGAACAGATGCAGGCCATGGACAGTTTCACCATCAATGAATTTAAAATCCCCGGGCTCGTGCTCATGGAAAATGCCGGAAGGGGTGCCTGTGATTTTTTCATGGAAACATTCACCCCTGACCGGTCCACCCGGGTAGGTATTGTGGCCGGCCGGGGCAACAACGGGGGAGACGGCTGGGTCATGGCCCGGTACCTCATGGAAAAACAGATCCCTGTAACTGTTTTTCTGCTGTCGGAAAAAGACAGGGTATCAGGAGATGCAAAAACCAACATGGATTTTGTGGAAAAACTGCTTCCCCATTTCCCCGAATCTGCTGTTGTACAAATTCCTGATGCCGCAGCCCTGGCACAGGAAAAATCCCGTATAATCCATCAGGATCTGCTCATAGATGCCATTTTCGGCACCGGTCTGAACGCGGATGTGAAAGGCTTTTTCAGGGATGTGATCCAATGCATCAACCAGACGAAAAAACCGGTTTTTTCCGTGGATATTCCTTCGGGCCTCAACGCAGACACCGGAAAGAAATGCGGTGTCTGCATAAAAGCGTCTGCCACGGCCACTTTTGCCTTTGCCAAAATCGGCCACGTTCTTTATCCGGGAAACCAGTACACCGGCAAACTGCGGGTCATTGACATCGGCATTCCCGGGTTTGCAGCCCGGGACCGGGCAATCCGGTTTCAGGTACTGGGAAAAAACCGGATTGCCCGGCTTTTTCCCCCCAGGGCATTCAACAGCCACAAGGGAAACTTCGGACACCTGATGATTGTGTCCGGCTCTGTGGGGAAAACCGGGGCAGCCGCCCTGTGTGCCAATGCGGCCCAGCGGTGCGGCACCGGCCTTGTGACCCTGGGTGTCCCCGCCGGCATCAATGCCGGCCTGGAACCTATGGTAACAGAGCCCATGACCGTCCCTCTGCCGGAAACACAATCAGGGGCCCTGTCTGCTGCGGGCCTGGAAAAGATCCTGGCTCTGGCCGGAGACAAACAGGCACTGGCACTGGGACCGGGCATTGGCACTGATCCTGAAACCCGGAAACTGGTGCTGTCCCTGGTAAAAAACTGTTCCCTTCCCCTGATTATGGATGCAGATGCCATCAACTGTATTGCAGAAAAGCCTGAAATCCTTGCATCCAGACCATCATCGGCTGTATTGACCCCCCATCCCGGAGAAATGGCCAGGCTGGCAGGTATCAGTGCCGGGCAAGTCCAGGCAGACCGGCCGGGCGTTGCCCGGAAATTTGCCGAAAGCCATAACGCGATTCTGGTACTCAAAGGGGCCCAGACCCTTATTGCCCTGCCTGACGGACAGGTATTCCTGTCTCCCACCGGTAACCCGGGCATGGCAACAGCCGGCATGGGAGATGTGCTTACCGGCATGATTTCCGGTTTCGCTGCCCAGGGATTTTCTCTGGAAAATGCGGCTTTGGCAGGGGTTTATATTCATGGCCTTTGTGGAGACATGCTGGCTGAAGAAATCGGTTCTTTCGGCTTTGTGGCCTCGGACATGACAGGTACCATTCCCCGGGCCATTCACAGGATACAGGCATGCACCAGGTGACCACCCGGACAGATGCGCAGACACAGGATCTGGGACAGCAGATCGGTCAAATCCTTGACAGCGGTATCTCCATAGCCCTGACCGGGGATCTGGGATGCGGGAAAACCACTCTTGTCAAAGGCCTTGCCAGGGGGCTGGGGGTGGATCCAGGGTACCACATCACCAGCCCCACCTTCACCATCATCAATGAATACCCGGCTGACAAAAATCTGCACCTGTATCATCTGGACCTGTACCGCCTGGGATCTGTGGAGGAATTGGCATATATCGGTTTTGAAGATCTTGCCGACACTGATGCGGTCATTGTGGTGGAATGGCCCGGCCTGCTTATGAAAGACCGGTTTTTATTTGATCTGGAACTTACCTTTGCATGGGATTCAGAATATAACCGGATCATATCTTTTTTTGCCTATGGACAGACCGGCACAAACGTGCTAAGCAAAATATTTTCATAAATTATGGAACTATTTTTTTGGAGTTATTATGGCGCTAAGGGTACAAAAATACGGGGGCACTTCTGTTGCAGATATCCAGCGGATATCCCGGGTGGCGGACCGGGTTGCAAAGGCCCATGAAGCCGGTGACCAGCTGGTGGTTGTGCTCTCTGCCATGGCAGGTGTGACAGACAATCTCATCTCCCTGGCAAGCCAGGCAGCCAGACAGCCTGACAAAAGAGAACTGGATGTTCTGCTTGCCACAGGGGAGCAGACCACCGCAGCATTATTGGCCATGATGCTGAAATCACGGGGATACAAGGCCAAATCATTTCTGGGATTCCAGGCCGGCATCCACACGGACCAGACACCCGGCAAGGCACGCATCCTTGATATCGACTGCCAGAAAATACAAAAAGCCCTGGAACAGGGAAATATTTCAGTGGTGGCCGGATTTCAGGGCACAGACTATAACGGCGATATCACCACCCTGGGACGGGGCGGGTCAGACACCTCGGCTGTGGCCATTGCAGCATCTTTGAAAGCAGATGTCTGTGAAATATTCACTGATGTGGACGGGGTGTATACCACAGATCCCAGAATCTGCGAAAAAGCACAGAAAATCAGCCGGATTTCCTATGAAGAAATGCTGGAAATGGCGGTTCTGGGAGCAAAGGTACTGCAGATACGGTCGGTGGACTTTGATGGACCAGCCGCTCGGCGAAGATCGTGCGAGGTGCCGGCTCACCGACGCGGACGGGCTGCTCGTCGGCGACCGCACCGATCGCCACGA
>JAWOEP010000317.1:0-6683 GCA_046482705.1 Desulfotignum sp. | reverse complement strand
GCTAACAGCTAACAGCTAAATTTAATGAATAATGGCTCCCTGTCCGGCGGATGATACCTGCCGGGCATACCGGGCCATATACCCTTTTGTTATTTTGGGTTCCGGCTTGACCCACCGGGCCAGCCGCTCTTGAATTTGGTCTTTGTCAACCATCAGCGTAATGCTTTTGGCCGGGATGTCAATTTTGATGATATCATTTTCCCTCACCACTGCCATGGGACCGCCTGTGGCAGCTTCCGGAGACACGTGGCCGATGCAGGCCCCTTTGGTGCCCCCGGAAAACCGGCCGTCAGTGATCAAAGCACAGGAAGCCCCCAGGCCCATGCCGGCAATGGCCGACGTCGGGGTGAGCATCTCCCGCATGCCGGGCCCGCCGGATGGGCCTTCATACCGGATCACCACCACATCCCCGGGATTGATTTTTCCCCCCAAAATAGCGGCAGTGGCTTCTTCTTCCGAGTCAAATACCCGGGCCGGTCCCTGGTGCACCAGCATCTCTTTTACCACAGCCGATTGTTTGACCACACACCCTTCCGGTGCCAGGTTGCCGAACAGGACCGCCAGCCCGCCCCGGGTATGATAAGGGTCGGATACAGGCCGGATAACCGCCGGATCCAAAACCGTAATTCCGGAAAGGTTTTCAGCAACAGATCGGCCGGTGGCGGTGGAACAGGATGTATCCACCAGGTGGTGATCTGCCAGTTCCTTCATCACGGACTGGATGCCGCCTGCCTGGTCCAGGTCCTGGATATGGTCCGGCCCCCCCGGGCTCAAAGAACAGATATGCGGGGTTTTTTCACTGACCTGGTTGATCATGGACAGATCCAGGGGGATACCTGCTTCATGGGCTATTGCTGCAAGGTGCAGCACGGTATTGGTGGAACATCCCAGGGCCATGTCCACGGCCAGGGCGTTCATGAATGCCCTGGGGGTCATGATTTTATCCGGGGTGATATTTTTTTCCAGCAGCGCCATGATCTGGATGCCGGTTTGTTTGGCCAGGCGGATGCGTTTGGACATGGGGGCCGGTATGGTGCCGTTTCCAGGCAACGCCATGCCTATGGCCTCGGTGAGGCAGTTCATGGAGTTGGCCGTGAACATGCCGGCGCATGATCCGCAGGTGGGACAGGCACAGTCTTCCACAGCAGCCAGATCTTTTTCATCCATCCGGCCGGCCCGCACAGCACCCACTGCTTCAAACACCGACACCAGATCAATTTTCTGTTTTTGGTCAACCGGGTTGCGGCCGGCCAGCATGGGGCCGCCGCTGACAAAAATGGCCGGAATATTGAGCCGGGCTGCTGCCATGAGCATCCCCGGCACAATTTTGTCGCAGTTGGGCACCATGACAATGGCATCAAACGGGTGTGCCATGGCGGTGACTTCAATGGAATCGGCAATCAATTCTCTGGAGGCCAGAGAATAATGCATGCCTGCATGGTTCATGGCAATGCCGTCGCACACCCCGATGGTGGAAAATTCCATTGGTGTGCCTCCGGCCATGCTGATACCGGTTTTCACGGCTGTAACCAGGGTATCCAGGTGCATATGACCGGGAATGAGTTCATTGGCAGCGTTGGCAATGCCGATCAACGGCTGGCTGATTTCTCTGTCGGTCAGGCCCAGCGCCTTCATCAGGCTCCTGTGGGGGGCTCTTTGCACCCCTTTTGTTGCAATGTGGCTTCGCATGTATCTCTCCTTAAAAGCAAAAAAGCCGTTATCTGCCCCCTTTGGGCTGATAACGGCTTTTAACATCAAACTTGGGTTATGCCACTAGGAGCCCCTTCGTATGGAGGTGGTAATAATCACCTCCACGATAATAATGAGGACTAGCAGTATGGTAAAAAAACCGGGTATCATAATTATATTCACTTTGTTTAAAATTTATTTATTATATATAAATTTTTTTTCTGTCAAGAAAAAAATACGAGGTGTGACAATTAAATTTGACAACCCGGTCAGGGATTGGCTATAGTTTTGGTAAAACACTATGAAAATACAATTACAACGCATTTATTTCAATATCTGTATCCTGCTCCTGATTCTGGCCGCCTCCGGCATGGTTCTCAGTGTTGGTACCTTTTCTTTGACGGTTTTCACTGCATCCCTGGTGGTCTTTTGCATATGCATAATTGTTGTGATCCATACCCGTAACCGGGACAGGGCTGTTCAGGATCAGCTGCAAAAAGCGTTGCACCGGGAAAAAACAGAGCGGAAAAAAGCGGAAAACGATCTGGTAAAGGTATCTGAAAGCGCAGATCAGGCCATGAAAATCAAAGATGAATTTCTGGCCAATATGAGCCATGAAATCCGCAATCCCATGAACGGCATTATCGGGATGATGCACGTGCTCAAAGATTCTGATCTTTCCGAAGACCAGCGCAAATATGCAGACATTGTCTACAACAGCGCCCAGGCCCTGCTGGTCATTGTCAACGATATTCTGGATCTGTCCAAAATCGAGGCAGGAAAACTGGAACTGGATATCCGGCCCTTTGACCTGGAGATCGGCATCAGGGATATGGTGTCCCTGCCAGAACTTCAGGCCAGGCAGAAAGGGATCGATTTTTCCTGTTATATCGCCCCGCAGGTTCCCAGACTTCTGAAAGGGGATATCGGCCGTCTGCGGCAGATCATTTTGAACCTTATCGGCAATGCCGTTAAATTTACAGAATCCGGCAATGTCTCTTTTGCTGTAACCTTGAATTTTGAGGAAGACACCAAAGCAGGACTGCATTTTTCCATTGAAGATACCGGCATCGGTATCAAGGATGAAAAAATCAACCATATTTTTGAATCTTTTAACCAGGCAGATATATCCACCACCAAGCGGTTTGGCGGCACCGGCCTGGGTTTGTCCATTTCCAGACTGCTGGTGGAAAAAATGGGCGGGCGCATGGGAGCGGAGAGTTTTGAAATGGTGGGCAGTACTTTCTGGTTTGACCTGGCATTTGAAAAAGCTTTCTCCCGGGAGATGTGGGAGGGACCCCGGGACCAGTCTGTGCCTGACTCCCGGCTGCTGCTGGTAAGTGAAACACCCGGTCCGTCACACCAGCTTGCCGGCCTGATCAGCACCCTGGGCATTGCCTATGAAACTGCACAGGATGGCAAAGACGCATTTGACAGATTGGTTTCAGCAAAAAAACACCACCATCCCTTTGATGTGGTGCTCATGGAAGTCCAGGAAACCGGCAGGTATGCCCGGAAACTGGGAGAACAGATCTGTCATGAAAAAATGCTGGCCGATCTGAAGTTGATCCTGGTCACCGGTGTCGGCCAGAAAGGGGAAGCCAGAGAATTTGAAAAAATCGGATTTACCGCTTTTTTAAGCAAACCTGTGGACCGGATGCTGTTAACCGAGTGCATCAAAACGGTGCTGGCAATGCCGCGGATCAATCAAAAAGACCGTTTGCCCATCATCACCAGATACAGTATTGCGGAAAACAAAAAGCAGGCCCACCGGATCCTGGTGGTGGAAGACATTGAAACCAACCGGATCACGGCCCGGACACTGATCAGCAGGCTCGGGTATGCCATTGATGAGGCGGCAGATGGAAAACAGGCCGTAAAAAAACATGACCGTCTGCCCTATGACCTGATTCTCATGGACTGCCAGATGCCGGTGATGGACGGGTATGAGGCAACCAGAGAGATACGCAACAAGGAAAACATGCAAAAACTTGTCCGAACTCCCATAATTGCCATGACCGGCAATGCCTTTGCCCGGGACCGCGAAAAATGTTTTGCAGCAGGCATGGATGATTTTATTACCAAACCGGTGCAGCCGGATATATTGGCCCGGAAAATATCGAAGCATCTTTCGGCAAAACCGGATGCTGTTCCGGATACATTGTCTGAACCGGATTCTGCATTGCCACTTGAAAGCAGCATGCGGTTCAACAAAGAACAGTTACAGGAACGGTTCGGTCATGACCAGGACATGATCCAGGAGATCCTGACCGCATTTTTTCAGGAAACACCGGGCCTTCTGGCAGATCTGGCCGAGGCTGTTGAAAATAAGGATATCCAGGCAGTTGCAGCGTGTGCCCATGCCTTGAAAGGCTCTGCTGCCAATGTGAATGCCGACCGACTGAAAAGTCTTGTTCTGGGCCTGGAACAGGATGCCCGGAAAAAAGAGGTGCTTCAATTTAAAGAAATTTATGATAAAATTCAGACGGAATATGAATTGTTTGCAGGAGAACTTGCCCAATGATTGCATTTGAAAATATGTCCATTCTGGTGGTTGATGATATGAAAAGCATGCGGTTGACCATCAGAAAAATGCTGCGCAGTCTGAATATCGGAAAGAATCTGCTGTTTGCGGAAAATGGAAAACAAGGACTTTCCATACTCAGACAGACCCCATGCGATCTGGCCATCATTGACTGGAACATGCCGGTGATGAATGGTTCGGAAATGCTCAATCACCTGAGAAATGACAAAAACCTCAGGGATATACCGGTGATTATGGTGACCGCGGAAAATGAACGCGATATTGTATCTGAAGTGGCGGAAATTGAAATTGATGCCTATCTGCTCAAACCCCTGACCCTTGCCGCCCTGGATCAAAGAATCCGCCAGGTGGTGCAAAATGCCAATAACCCGGACCCCACCACCCGGTATATGCTGGCAGCACGGGACCTTGAAGAATCCGGTGATCTGGACAAGGCTGTTGAGCAGGTCCGGCTGGCTTTGGCCCACAAACCTTCGGCATCCAGAATCTTGAGAAAAATGGGGCTGCTGCATTTTAAACTGGATAAACCCGGTATCGGAGAAAAATGTCTGCAAAAGGCCATTGCTGTGAACCGCCAGGATACAGCTTCGCGTATCAGCCTGGCGGAATATTATCTTACAAAAAAAGAATACCGGAAAGCAGCTGCTTTGTATCTGCAAATATTGTCTTTGAGCGACCGGCATTTTGATAAGGCCCTGGATCTGTGCAGAAAACTGCTGCTTCAGGGCTTTTCCGAAGAAACTTTCCAGCTTTTTTCAAAGATAGCTCGCAGATCCGGTAAACGGTTACAGATAAAAGAAGAGATTATTGATATCTGTATTGCATTCAAAGAATTTGAATTTGCCAAAACTATGATGGCTGATCTACTCAGGGACAACCCCTATAACAGCCAGATGGCGTTCAAGGCCGGAACCCTCCACCGTGACACCGGGGATATGGAAACAGCCCTTGCATATTATGAAACAGCAGATTCCCTGGAAAAAGGACATATAGGGGCCAAGATGGAGATTGCGAAAATTCACTGGCGCAATAACCGCATTCTTCAGGCAGATGATTACCTGGCCCAGATTCTTCGCCTGGATCCGGGCAACAAGGATGCCCGGGGTCTCAGAAGGGAATTTTGAACCTTCTATCAGGATTTTTTCCGGGCCACATGGTTGATGGCAGAGGCCATGAAGCCGGCCCCGAAGCCGTTGTCAATATTCACCACTGCAATATTGGATGCACATGAATTAAGCATGCCCAACAGTGCGGTCATCCCCCCGAAGCTTGTGCCGTATCCGATGCTGGTGGGAACGGCAATGACCGGGGCCCCCACCATTCCCCCCACCACCGAGGGCAGTGCCCCTTCCATGCCGGCCGCCACAATGATCACACTGGCATCCTGGATCATTTGCCGGTGGGCAAAAAGGCGGTGAATGCCTGCCACCCCCACATCAAAAAGGGTTTTTACCCGGTTGCCCATGGCCCCGGCTGTCAAGGCGGCTTCCCGGGCCACAGGGATATCCGAGGTGCCGGCAGATATGATGAGAACCGTTCCGGTTCCGGTTATTTCCGGTGGTTTTTTCTGGAGGCACAGCAGCCTGGCATCCGGGTGGTACCGGGCAGAGGGAAACCGTGCAAGAACCTCTTCGGCAATGGAAGGGTCAATGCGGGTTACAAGGATGATATTTTCTCTGGAAACCATTTTTTCCAGGATCCCGATAATCTGTTCCCGGGTTTTTCCCTGGCCGAAGATAACTTCCGGGAACCCTTTTCTCAGGGTCCGGTGGTGGTCGATGTGTGCAAACCCGATGGATTCAAACGCCGGGCAGGTGAGCTGTTTTTGTGCTTCCGCAACACTGATGCGGCCGTCTGCCAGCAGGGACAAAAGCCGGGTCATGTCCTGGGGGGTCATGGTTTCTCCCAAAGGTTACCGCCGGAGCCAGGAAAGTCCTTTGCCGGGCTTGTCTGCCGTTTCAGGATCTGGTTCGTTTTGTGTGGATGCTGGTGTTTCACTGTCTGTTTCAAGTTTTTTTTTTACAGCGGGCTGGGCTGGGGTGTCTGCTTTTCCGGGAGCGGTTCTGGCCGAATTCCATTTGTATTGTCCAAACTTGCAGTATCCCTGGACATTGTTGAACCTGGCATCGATGTCATTGGGGATGGGGATGACGTTTCCTTCAATATTGGGGATCAGAAAATCAGCCAGTTCAACACTGCCGCCGCCGGACAGAATAATGGCGTCAATATCCCAGTCATTTTCCCATAACCGGTTGAGGTCTGCGGCAATGGCTGCTGCTGCATGGGAATATACCCGTTTTTTCAGATTGGTGATATTGTATTCTTTGCCCCGGATTTTGATCATGCCGGATTCCATGAATTTGAAAATCCGGTAAAGTTCGATACTGATGTTGCTTTCCTGGCGCAGTTTGTTGGCAACGGCGGAAAAGCATTTGGAGATTCCTGTTTC
>JAWOEP010000150.1:0-4538 GCA_046482705.1 Desulfotignum sp. | reverse complement strand
GGAGCATCCTGCCGCCATCAACAGCAGCAGCAGGAACAGCACCAAGCCCGCTATCGGTTGTGTCTTCATATCATCTCCTCCACCTGGAAAACCATGCCTTCAGATTCACCGGTCAAAATGGTCTTTGCCGGTCCAGATGAAGGAAACCCAAGAAAAAATACGGTCAGCAGTATGAATAAGTAACGCATCATCTTCATTCTTCCTCTTTTTTTTTAAATTATCGCATACTGATTACGATTTCGCAATGCAAAGTCCATGATTTATGGTACGGTGTGACCGGCCCGGCATCCACAGCCTTTGACTTATTCACCGGCGTTCGATATAAGAACCCTCAGGCAACAGGATCCCGGATGGATTGCCAGGAATTTCCCGGGATCTGTTTGCAGACAAGCAAAATTTTTCAGGAGGCAGACAACATGAAGGAAATTGCGCGGTTCCATGCGGCTGTGAATGATACCCCGGCCACGGCTTTAAACATTCACAGGGCCGGCCGGAAAACAATCGGATACCTGTGCTCCTATGCCCCTGAAGAGATCATTTATGCTGCAGGATTTCATCCCATGCGGCTGTTTTCCTCCAGACACGAGATCATTCTGGCGGAAAACCATCTCCAGTCCTATTGCTGTTCTCTTGTGCGGGGGATTCTGGAAGACAGTCTGGCAGGCCGGCTGGATTTTCTGGAGGGCACGGTTTTTCCCCATACCTGTGATTCCATGCAGCGCTTAAGTGATATCTGGCGCATGAATGGAAAATACCGGTTTTTTGCCGACCTGGTCCTGCCGGCCAAACTCAATACAAAAAGTGCAGCCATCTATTTGGAAAAAGTGCTGACCCGCTTTAAAGAAGATCTTGAGACAGCTTCCGGAAAAAAAATTACCGACACTGATCTGTCCGAGGCAATCGCCCTGTGCAACCGGATCCGCAGACATCTGTTCTTTATCTGTGAATGGCATTCTCAGCATCCCGGCGTCATCCGGGGAGCTGACCTGTATGCCCTGGTAAAAGGCGCCATGATCATGGACAAAAAAGAGGCAGCCGGCCTTCTGGCCGGTGTGGTGTCACATCTGGAACAATCAGCACTCCCGGCCGGTACAGCCAAACGGCTGATCCTTTCCGGTTCCGTCTGTGACACCCCGGATATTTTTGACGCTGTTGAGAAAGCCGGCGGTGCCATTGTGGGAGACGATCTTTGTACAGGCCGCCGCTGGTTTGACAGCCTTGTGCCGGAAGATGCCCCCCCTGTGTCCGCCATTGCCCAACGCTTCAGGAACCGGATGACCTGCCCGGCAAAACATGCAGGGCTTACTGCCCGGGCTGACACCCTTGTTTCCCTTGTCCGGAAACACCAGGCAGACGGTGTGGTTTTCCTTATGCTCAAATTCTGCGATCCCCATGCCTTTGATTACCCGTATCTCAAACAGGCGCTTGATGAACAGGGGATCAAAAGTATGGCCTTTGAAATGGATGACCAGCAGAGCAGCCAGGGCCAGTTCTCAACCCGGATGGAAACATTTATTCACATGCTGTAATAAAGGATTTTTCTATGTCTGAAAAGCCTGTTGATAAAACAAAAATCAGATCTGCCAAAAAAATGCGGGATCTTATGACCACCTATTATCTGGATGCCCTGAGCGCCGGACAGAACAATAAACAGGTGGCCTGGATCACCTCGGGCGGTCCTGTGGAACCACTGGTGGCCATGGATATCATTCCGGTTTACCCGGAAAATCACGGTGCCATGATCGGTTCAGCCAAAATGGGAGAAGACCTGTGTGCCAAAGCCGAGGACATGGGCTACAGTTCTGATCTGTGCTCTTATGCCAGGACAGATATCGCCTGCGCCGTGGTGAAGGGCGGACCCATCGGCGGGCTGCCACGGCCTGACATGCTTATCTGTTGCAACAATATCTGCGGCACGGTGTTGAAATGGTATGAAGTCCAGGCGCGGTTTTACAATGTGCCTTTGTTTATCCTGGATACCCCGGTCTGCCATACCGGATATTCGCCGGAAGTTGCAGAATATGTCAGAACCCAGGTGGATGAATATATTGTGTTTCTTGAAAACATGACCAAAAGAAAACTGGACCATGACAAAATGACCCAGGTGGGAAAACTGTCCTTTGAAGCCCAGCATCTGTGGCAGAAGGTCCTCAATACAACTGCCCATAAACCCTCGCCCATGTCTGCATTTGATGCTTTTTTCTTTCTTGCCCTCATTGTGACCCTGCGGGGCACACCTGCAGTGGTTGATTTTTACAAAGAACTGATCGCAGAAATGGAACAGCGGATCACAGAGGGCATCAGTGTTGTCCCCAATGAAAAATACAGGCTTTTATGGGATAACCTGCCTGTCTGGTACCGGCTTAAGTGGTTGTCTGCCAGTTTTTCTGAGCACAATGCCTGTCTTGTGGCAGATACCTATACCTCTGCCTGGTGCGGGGCCATCAAATATATTGATGAGAATAATTTTCTGGATTCCCTTGCCCAGGCCTATACGCGGATTTATCTCAACATCGGTGTGGATCAGATGGCTGCAGAGGTGCTGGACATGATCCGGTTTTATGATGTAGACGGATTGGTCATGCACTCCAACCGGTCCTGCAAACCCTATTCCTTCGGTCAGATGGACATCATGAACATCGTCAGAAAAAAAACCGGTATTCCGGTTCTCATGATTGAGGCGGATATGGTTGATCCCAGAAGCTTTTCACAGTCTCAGGTGGAGACAAGGATTGATGCGTTCATGGAAATCATCAAACAAAGGGAGAAATAAAAGGCATATGATTTATGCAGGCATTGACATCGGTTCCATTACTGCCAAGGCAGCGCTGATAAAAGATGACCATCTTCTGGATACCATTGTTATCCCCACGGGGTACCATCACCTGAACGCAGGTATCCGGGTGTTTGACACCCTGCTGCAGCAAACCGGCCTGGACCGCCGGGATATCAGTGCTGTCGTATCAACAGGCTATGGCCGTGCCAGTATCGATTTTGCCGACAAAGCCATGACCGAGATCCTCTGTCACGGGGCCGGGGCCCATTTTCTGCATCCCGGTATAAGGGGCATTATTGATGTGGGGGGCCAGGACAGCAAGGCTGTTCTGCTGGACGACCAGGGCCGGGTGGAAAATTTTGCCATGAATGACAAATGTGCGGCAGGCACGGGAAGATTTCTGGAAGTCATGGCCCGTGCCCTGGAAGTGGAGTTGGACCAGATGGGGGAAGTGGGCCGGCAGGCGGACAACCCGTCAAAAATCAGCAGCATCTGCACTGTTTTTGCCGAATCAGAGGTCATTTCCATGATTGCCCGGCAGGAAAAAAGAGAAAATATTATCGCCGGAATCCATGATGCAGCCGCTGCCCGGGTGGCCATCCTGGCTGCCAAAATTAGGATCAGAGGTCCGGTCATGATGACCGGCGGGGTGGCAAAAAATTCCGGCATGGCAGCGGCCCTTGAAAAGCGGTTGAAAATGTCCCTCATCATTGGATCTTTGGCCCAGGAAACCGGCGCAATAGGGGCTGCTGTACTGGCATCCGATTTATGACAATGACCGGAAACCAACGTCTGTGATGGTGCAGGTCAAAAAACGCTGTGCCCAAAAATGCTGATACGGGCATGGCAGCGGTTCTCCGGAACCGGATTGCACACACCCGCATCAGTTGTCGGGTTTCCGCCTCGTAAGCTTTTAGCCTGTTAGCCGGACAAAGCCTCCAGGGCTTTCAGGGTATGCTCCGGCTCAACCCTGTCAGTATGATCCGCACTGACAATGGCATATTGAATGATGCCCTTCCGGTCTATGATATAACGGGCTACCAGGGGCAGTCTCCAGGGATTCCCGCTGTTGTATTCTTCCAGATCGATAGCCAGCTGCAGGTAAACCTGTTTGAGTTCCTCTGTAGCCAATACCTTACCAGATATATCAAGTATTGCACCGCCTATTTTTGAAGCTCTGTAGAAATCATCCATCATAGCTTGCAGTTCTTCGGAGTCGATGATATCACCAAGGTTCAGCTCTTCGATGTCCCCGTCGGGTTCAGTTATGGCTCTGAGTTTGTTTCTAATGGTTGCTTCGCTTTCGCGCAATGCCTCTTCCACCTTGACACGTTCAGTGATGTCCCGCGATACACCCTGGATTGCGACGGGTTTCTTTTGTTCATCACGAACGAAATTAGCACTTATTGCGTCCCAGCCAATGCTTCCATCAGCGTAATACCGTTCAACTTCTAATTGAAAAACTCGATTCTTGTCAGATTCAGGACCTCTCTCTTTTTCGAATTCTTCAGTTAATGTTTTCTTGAATTTCTCAAGGGATGCCGGAGGATACGTTTTTGTTATGGAAAGCTGAAGATAATCATTGGGTTTGATTCCCAAAACCCTTTCAACTGATGGACTTATGTAAATCGGATTCATTTCTAGGTCTGTTACCCAAACTACATCGCTTACATTATCTGCGATACGACGATATTTTTTTTTTCGTTATCGCGTAGCGCCTCTTCCGCTTGTTTTCGCTGGGTGATATTTGCGTTGAAGCCAT